>JAGHDR010000358.1 GCA_021159825.1 Deltaproteobacteria bacterium
TGTCATGGGACAGGGACTCCTGGTGAAACGGATGGGAAAGTCCCGGGTAATCGCCGAGACGGGAGCGGGTCAGCACGGCGTGGCCACCGCCACCATGGCCGCTAAATACGGACTTGAATGCACCATCTACATGGGGGAAACGGATGTAGAGCGGCAGCGCCCCAACGTGTTCTGGATGGAACGCCTCGGAGCACAAGTGGTCCCGGTAACAGATGGATCCCGAATCCTCAAGGATGCCATCAACGAAGCCTTCAGGGATTGGGTCTCCCACATGGACGATACCCACTATGTGCTGGGCACGGCATGCGGACCCCACCCCTACCCGGAAATGGTGTCCTATTTTCAGTCCATTATCGGTCGTGAAGCACGTAATCAAATCCTGGAACAAGCGGGAAAGCTCCCCGCCCGGGTTTATGCCTGCGTGGGCGGTGGCTCCAATGCGCTGGGAATATTCAGCGGTTTTCTGGATGACGAAGTGGAACTGGTGGGCGCTGAAGCCGCCGGCAAAGGGCTCCATACCGGAAAACACGCGGCCCGATTGGCATCTGAAGACGGCAGCCCGGGCGTGGCCCAGGGGTATAGAACCTATTTTCTTCAAAACGAGGATGGCCAGATGAAAGAAACGCACAGCGTGGCGGCCGGTCTGGACTATATCGGGGTTTCTCCGATTCTGGCATCGCTGGGTGAAAAGGGCCGGGTCCGCTTTGAAGCCACCACCGACAAAGAAGTCATCGATGCGCTATCGCTTACCATGAGAATGGAAGGCCTGATCCCGGCCCTTGAATCGGCCCACGCCTTTGCCCAGGCCTTCAAGGAAGTGCCTTCGCTGTCAAAGGACGACGTCATTTTAATCAATCAATCCGGCCGGGGGGATAAGGATATTTTTACCATCGCCGATGCCTTTGATGATCCCGGCTGGAAGGCATTCATACGGAAAAAAGCGGAGGGCTACCGTGCTTGAGAACTACTTGAAAAACCAATTGAAGAACAAAAAGATTCTGTTGATGACGCACATAGTGGTGGGATATCCCTCTTTTGAAGCGTCCATGAACCTGGTTGAAACCATGGTGCATGCGGGGGTGGATCTGATGGAATTGCAGATTCCTTTTTCCGAACCCATCGCGGACGGGCCCGTCATCCTGCGAGCCAGCCAGAAGGCCCTGGAACGGGGGGCCACCGTGGAAAAATGCCTGGGATTCGCCGCCGATGCAACCCGTCGGTTTGACATACCGTTCCTTATCATGACCTACTACAATATCCCGTTTAAATACGGCGTGGACGCTTTTGTTTCACGCATGGCGAAAACAGGACTCAAAGGCGCCATCATTCCCGATCTACCGCCTGAAGAGGGACAAGAATATCTGAAGGCCATGGCCGACCATGAATTATCCCCGGTGCTGATCTTTTCCCCCACAACCCCTTTGGAGCGCATGCAGTACCTGAGCGAATTTGCCCAAGGGTTTGTTTATTGCGTGGCCAGAAAGGGCGTCACGGGCGCCAAAACGGATTTTGCCTTGGAACTTGACACGCACCTGGCTCAATGCCGCAATGCCTCTCCCCTCCCCCTGGCCGTGGGTTTCGGGGTCAAGGAAAAATCGGACGTGGACTATCTCACAGGAAAGGCGGATATCGCCGTCATCGGCACCCAGACTATCCGAATCATGGAAAAGAACGGGGTTGATGCAGTGGGGGATTTCATTCAAGGATTGCGGTAAAAGCCCACTCAAATCAGTGGGTCCAAATTTTACGTGATAGTGCAAGGACCCTCGGTCGAGCACCTGCTTTCAGCTTGAATCCTAATCCCGTACGAAAAATTTCCGGCATGTAATATTCTTCATTTTCGCCGTATGCGACGCCATTATTTTCAAGCGCCTTCAATTCGTCAATACTCAAACCGACCTGCTCCCGCTCAAATGGTATCTGCCGGTGCTCGTCGTTTAATTCACGAAGCTTGTTGAAAATTTCTTTTAACTCCCTGTTTTCAACACTGATTTCATTGATCTTTTCCTTGCTGCAAGCTTGCAAAGCGCCTCTTATTGCGGTTGGCGTCAATATTCGATCTTTCCAGTAAGTGTCCTTTTCCGAATCAAGAGCCGCCTGGTGCAGGAAACGAACAAGGTCTCGTGCTTGAATTTGTCCCTTTAAGTCAGAAAGTGCTGCGATTACCCAGCTCGCAGACCTTGCCTCTCTTGAACGTTCACTGCCGAGTTTTCTTCCCCATAACGCTACAAGGGCGCTTGTCAAATCTTCTTTGTTTAATTTTTGTATGGATCCTTTTTCCAAAGCCGTTAATGCACCAGATTGGGCGCCAATCCAGGCAGCCAGTCGAAGTGCCTCTTCAGGGTTCCATCTTAAAGCATGAGGCTCATATCTGGCCATTAATTGAGCAGCATTTTGCTTAACGGCAGTTGACACCATATCCTGCCGAATGAAAACCAGAAGTCCAATGTTGCGGTCCGGCTGTTGCTCAAGCCATTCCGGCACTTCTTGAATCAAAGAACGAATGGCCGTTTGTTGGCGACGATTTGAGGATAGATCCTGGAATTGATCTTCCAAACCGTCAATGATGGGCAAGATACTTTTTTTCCGCTTAGCCAGGTAAGCCGGGAACCTTTTTCCCGCGCCCTTTTTAAAAACGTCAAAACCTGCGCTCCATGCCAGTATATCAATCCACAGCTCCCGCCAATCCCCTTCGTGAAGGTCTTCCTTTAATTTCCCTCTTATGTAGTCATATATTTCTAATAGTTCCGGCAAATCACCGCAACCCAACGCTTTCCCTGCACCGGTTCTTGCTTCAAGAACAAGGCGGTTCGCCTCAGACTCGATATTTTTTGATTTCATAACCGGGCAGATGAGCGCCGTCGTAGGGTTCCCGGAAATACCGACATCTTTAATAAATTGCGCCCAATTGTTTCTGAAAACGACCTGGAGAAATGTGTAGGTTTTGCCGGATCCTTTTGCGCCGACAATCACCGAAACGGGAATCTTTGTCATAAAATCCGAGGCAAGATTTCTGAGCGGCGGTATTGACAGAAACTCATTCAGGCCACTTGTTTCGGCATAGATGAGCTTTTTTGAAAAGTCTGCAAGAGATTTGCGTTTTGGGGCGCCATTTTCTGCCGCCAAGTCAACTTCTTCCGCTTTTTGGGGGAGCTTGGGAAGCCATTCTATCAGTGGGTTCAATTCATCGATCAGCCCCGCTTGTGAAACACGCATCATTACATCTGCCCAACCATTGGGAAGGACTTGGAGAGAACTTGAAAATGAAGTAACAATCCTCGGCATTTCAAGATAATCCGTTTCATTTTCCACCTCCCAGAATAGTCGTGCTGCTTCAAGTACTCTTTCTTCGTGCCGGGCCACCAGCCCATTTTTAAGTAAATCTTCCGGTACTTGTGAAAAAATCAAGGAAGGAACCGGTTCATTTTCTTTCTTTGAGGGTGCGCGACTTCCCAATAGCTCAAGTTCGCGACAGGTCCCTTCGATGGACTGGCTGCTCAGAGTGGTAACAATCACCCTGAATACGCGTGGGTCCAACAAAAACCCGGCAGAAAGCTCCGAGAGTCCGGCGCGTAGATCAACCACTATCGCATCCACTCCGAGCTTGAATCCGAGCCTTGCAACGGCCTCCGGCAAAATAAATGGATTTTGTGCCCCTTGAATCAAATGTTCGGGCCGGATTTCCAGGGAAGTGAATTGCGCTCCGGTTCGAAAAGCCGGAAAGATATAAATATTGTCAAGTAACATTTCCTTGAGACGGTCAGCGACGATATCAATGCTGTCTTCTCCATCGGAGGACGGATCACCATGAATCAGTGCTAAAAAATCGGCGAAAGAAACGGAGGGATTGGGAAATCTTTTTTTAACCAGCCAGGTAACCCCCGGTGCTTCCAGGTCTGCATCGATAAACAAAACCCGAGCATCATCACGTTGGTTGGTGATGGCCTTGGCCATGGACAGTGCATTGATGGTACGTCCCACTCCGCCCTTGAATGAGTGAAATACAATGACAGGGGGCAAATGTGCAGCCATTTCCGGTGGAGAAGCCCCTGTCTGGAGGCCGCACAGAAGGGATGGTCGTTGAAGGCTGGGTCTGAACTTCAGCTGCGGCGGTGCTTAGGTCGTCTCTTCGAAAACGATATCCAGAAACCGCTTACTATGCGGTTTGCTTTCCAGAATAATTGCCGGCCTGTCGTTATCGAATCTTGGTTCGAAAAGCTCTGAGAGCCATTTAACTACCCCACTCTTTTTGTCTGGTTGAATTCCGAAGGTGAGACCGTCCCAGTAAGCGCGAACCCAGACCAACCCTTTCGGCCATCTGCTCTTTTCCATGGCCGTTTGAATCACTTCTTCGGCATCTATCCATGTGAACAAACGAGTGTTTGATGGAAGCATTTTACAGGTTCTCCTTTACCCATGCATGGATATCATGCATCCATTTGTCAAGTTCTTGGGCATCGTCTTCTTTTATTACAATACCGTACCGCCAAACTTCATGGGCCTTTTCTATCAGCAAGGCCGTCCCATCTCTCCGAAGCCGAAAAGATGGGGGTGAAGCGCCTGCGGTTTGGGCCGGCAGTTTCAGCTCTTTGATAAAGAGGAACAGATCATGGCTGCTTTGAAGCTCCTTATTAGAAATTTGATTTGTGTTGTTAATGCCATTTCGCCTTAAATAGGCTGCTTTGAGACCGCATTCCAAACCGTAGAATAATAAGAGACGATGAGAGTCTTTATTCCCGGTATTGGAAACACAGTGATGGTTAAAAAACGCTTTTCGTAGCTCTGGGCAACCGGCTGGAATCATCCTTTATACGTCCTTTCGTCTTCTATTAAAAAAACGGGCCTTGAATATTGTTTCCGAGAAAAAGGAGAAAAAGGGGTCACACCTATTTTATTTGACACCATACAGCAAGGAAGATAAATAGGTATGACCCCTTTTTCTCTCCCACTGAACCAATATAAGAAAATGGCAATATGAAAAGGAAGATACCTGAAAAGAACCACCGAAATATATCCGGCCATCCCACCCATTTTTTCTTTACAGATGTATATGTTGGAGTAAAGGGATACCATTTGTTGGAAGCTCCGAGAACAAGCCCGAATG
>JAGHDR010000327.1 GCA_021159825.1 Deltaproteobacteria bacterium
GATCAACACCCATATTGAGGCCCAATTTAGCGCGGCTTATGTCTTTTCCGTGGTCTGCCATCAAATTGAGGTGGGATATAAATGGCAACGCCCGGAGAGCTATACCAATTTCAGCATCTTGGAACTTATGAAAAGAATAAATATCGCTAAAACAGAAAAAATGTCCCGCAAAAAGTGAACTTTGTTGAAATTAAATTTCTGAAGATTTATATAAGACGAATGTTTTTAGCTCTGTACTTATCAATCCCCTCGCTAATGTACAAAAAGAGTATATAATACGCATTTTCAAGTCAAGATCGGACAGGAGGATGAATCGCCCATGAGAGGACAGAAAAAATATGTCATGCGGACTTTTGTGAAGAGCGTAAAGACTGCTGTTCTGGCTTTTTCCATCTTGGGGATAACCGTATCCTTCATGTCCTGCGCGGATCTTCGGGAAGAATTTAATCCTTCCCAATGGCAGCACCGCCCGGTTCCCGATATGCCGTCCTCATGGGAAGAAGATTACGGCCGACCGGATATGAGTGGCGGAGAAGAACCTTTTTAATAGTGGGTTTGAATATTTAATGCCCTTCTCGTTGAACAGACAGTATCCGAGGATGTTGGGTGTTCTGTTCCTGTTTGCCTTCATGGTTGTGGGGCTGGGATGTGCAAAGGCTTCCAGAAAGCCGGTTCGTACAGCCACCCCGGTTGAAACAATTCCCGCCCTGACCGGCTACACGGTTCAAGTCGGTGCTTTTCGTGTTCTGAACAATGCTGTCACCCTCACCCGGTCTCTCGCAAAACGGGGTATAGCGGCCTACTATTTTCGTACAAAGCGGGGTTTGATCAAGGTCCGTTTCGGCGATTTTCCTTCCTCGGTTGAAGCCCGAAGAAACGCCGGCTACCTGCTTCGTGCCGGTGTTATTGATGATTATTATGTGGTACCTCCCACCGCCCATGCGGTTTTTCGCAAAAAAGGAGAACCTGAAAAAAATGGGCTTAGATACGAGATCGTAGAAACGGCCCGTAGATTTATCGGTCTTCCCTATTGATGGGGCGGGACTTCGGCGAAAAACGGATTTGACTGCAGTGGGTTGGTCATGGCTGTTTATCATCTGAATGGCATTACCCTGCCGCGCACCTCGAAGGAGCAGTATCGCATCGGAAAATCCATTTCACAAAATGCCCTGGCTGAAGGGGACCTGGTTTTTTTTGATATCACCGGCAGAAATCGGGTTTCCCATGTGGGCATATACGCGGGCTCGGGAAAATTCATCCATGCACCGGGAATAGGCAAGATCATCCGCTCGGATTCCCTTACCAACACCTATTACGCGCCTCGCTACAAGGGGGGGCGGAGTTGCCTCTGATCAACACGCCCTATATAGGGCTGTTAAAGTCGCCCTCAGCATTCCAACTCAAATATGATGCACCTCTATGTTCGTGTTACCCGCCATTTCCCGGGCTTCCTCTGCTATCCGACTGTGATGGGTAAATAAAATAACCTGGGTTTCCGAGGCCAGGCTTGCCAATGCTTCCAGGGTGGCTCCGGCGCGCTCATCGTCAAAGTTAACGAGAATGTCGTCCACGATAAAAGGCATGGTTTCACCGGTCTCCCGGCGTTTTTGAAGGGATGCAAGCCGCAGGGCCAGATAGAGCTGATCCCGGGTTCCGGAACTCATGCCTTCTACCCGGATCATGCGGTTCTGATTCCGCAGTCCCACCAGCACCGGTTGTCCCCTGTCGTCTTCATCCGTTCGCAGTGCCTCAAAGGACCCCAAGGTCAATTGCCGGAAATACCCCGATGCGATTTTCAGCACCGGATCCTGGTTTTCACCCCTGAACCGTTCAATCTCCTGCTTCAATATGCTGGATGCCACCTTGAGTCGAATGAAACGATCAGACATTCGTCGAATGGCAGCCAGGGTTTGCTGAGCGGACAAGGCAGCCTCGGCGGCTTTTGCGCTGCCGTCCATCTGTTGCAGTTCCCTTTTCTTTTCTCCCAGAGTTTCGGAAAGGCGCCTGATTTCCGGGTCAAGATGTTGTTCAAGCTCCCGGTTCAAGGCATCAATTTTCCCCGGTAATTCGTCTGGGTTCAGCATCGCTGCCTGGCTTTCCAGTTGGGAAATGCTGAGGCCTTCGGCACTGTTCAAGAGCGCGGTTTCCGTTTCGCTGCATTTGGTTTTAAGATCCAGATGTTCTCTGGCGATCCGTTCCGCTTCTTCAAGATCATCGGCGTCTTTGCATCCGGCGATTCGTCTCAAGTCCCCCATCTGTGTTTCCGCAGTGCGAATGGCTTCTTCGGCGCTGTTGATGTCGTCCCCCGCTTCTTCAATTTCCCGGGTGTATTTCTGAAGGAGGGTCTTCTGTTCCAGGTTTTGCCTCAAGAGGTTCTGCAACCGAAGGACCGCCTGCTCCGGCTGAAGCCCTTCAAGGTCCGGGGCCACTTTTTTTACAAGATCTTGAACTTCTTTCACGAAATCTCCGGCATCACGGTCAATGCCCGCTATCCTTTTGTGCAGTTCGTCCGCCTCTTTGAGTTTTAAAAAACAGCCCCTTAGGCTTTCAAGGATGTCGTTTGCTTCTTCCGGGGGAAAGGGGGCTGTCCCCCCGCCTTCGGCTTTGATAAAAAGTGCTGCGGATTCGTGCCAGCGCTTCTCCCAGTTTGCCAATTCCTCCCGTGCCGTTTCTTCATGATGCCGTGCCGTCTTAAGATCGCTAAGAAGATCACTTTGTTTGTCTAAAAGCTTCTGTTGATCTTTTTTA
>JAGHDR010000157.1 GCA_021159825.1 Deltaproteobacteria bacterium
CCGCAAAACCACACATGATCTTTTCAGCGGCAATGGCAATGGCCTGGAGTCCGGAAGAACAGAACCGGTTGACGGTCATGCCGGGAATACGGTCCGGCCATCCCATGCTCATGACCAGGACCCGGCCCAGGTTCAATCCCTGTACGGACTCGGGGAATGTACATCCAATCACCACATCGTCGATTACCATCGGGTCCAGGTCACCTGCCCGTTTCATCAAATCTTCCAATACAGCGCACCCCATCGTTTCAGGACGCGTATTTTTCAATATTCCGCGAGGGGCCTTT
The DNA here is from genome assembly GCA_021159825.1 of Deltaproteobacteria bacterium. Classification (GTDB taxonomy): domain Bacteria; phylum Desulfobacterota; class DSM-4660; order Desulfatiglandales; family Desulfatiglandaceae; genus NaphS2. The sequence goes on from JAGHDR010000157.1 coordinate 288, forward strand.
CCCGCTGCCGTCCTGCAGGCGGCAACCACTACAGCTTCTTTCATCATATTGTCCTCCCCTGTCATTGATCCGTAGGGGCACGATGCATCGTGCCCCACTACTACCATTTAATATCGTTTATTAAATACCACTTAGTTCCTGAGCGGTTTCCCGGTGGTCAGCATGTGCTGTATCCTGGCCTGGGTGTTGGGATCGCCCAGCAGGCTCAGGAAAGCCTCCCTTTCCAAATCGAGGAGGTATTGTTCCGTAACCACCGTATTTTCCTGGACGGTGCCGCCGGAAAGGATATATCCGATCTTGGTGGATACGGTCACATCGTGGTCCGTAATGAAGTTCTGCTCGTACATGGTCCAGAGCCCCAGTTTGATCATGGCATAGGTATTTTCGCCGGGCACCCGCAGATCATCCCCGGGCCTTGGGGGCATATAACCTTCCATATTCATGGCCAACACCGTATTCTTGGCATCCTGGATCTGGTAATCGCGATTAACGGTCATTTTGTCCGTGGATTTCAAATAGCCCAGGCTTATGGCTTCCGGGCCGGAAGTGGCCACTTTGGCCATGACCAAGCCCTCAAAGTCATTGCTCACAATATCAACTGACTTCATAACCATGCTGACAATGTCGTCGCCCATGGCATTCATTTTGGTATGGAATTCCAGGGCCGCCACCCCGTCCCCCAGATCGATGAGAGAGGCTCCCGTATTTTCCTCAACGATTTTGTTCTGCTCTTTCAGCGAGGGCAGGAGAATAATGCCGGATTTTTCCGGAACTTCCCGGTACGCTTTGGTGCTGATATCGTAGTAACAAAGGTTACCTGCCTCCTTTTTGTAGAACGTTTCTTTGCCGCCCTCGAGCATCTCCGCCACCCACGCGGGGATTTCATAACCGGCTTCTTTCATCTTGGACACGGATTTTCCGAGTCCGATGGTATCCCAGACCTCAAAGGGGCCCAGCTTTCGGGCAAAACCCCATTTCATGGCATTGTCCACATTTACAATATCGTCCGCGATTTCAGGAATGCGGTTGGCGGCATAGATGAGGGTTTCACTCAGGGTTTTGAAAGTGAATGTGCCCGCCGGATCCTTGGCGTAGTAAAGGGATTTGATTTTATTGCCGACACCGGACACATTTTTGGCTGCCTCAAGAGACGCCATTTTTACCTTTTCCTGGGGAGTGTGTTCGAGGGTATTGTAATCCAGAGACAGGATCACCCGCTTGCCGTCGGCATCCTTGATTTTTTTGTAGAACCCCTGCCGGGTCTTTTCACCCAAGAAGCTCTTTTCAAGCATCTTTTTGATGAATGCGGGGGCTTGAAATACTTCCCGCTTTTCGTCATCGGGAGAGCCGTCGTACACGTTGTCGGCCACATGAAGCAGGGTATCCAGACCCACCAGATCGGCGGTCCTGAAGGAAGCGCTTTTGGGGTTTCCCACGATGGGCCCCGTTAGTTTGTCCACCGCTTCCACGGAGAGCCCCATTTCCATCATGGCATTGATGGCCGCGAACATGCTGAAGGTGCTGACCCGGTTGGCCACAAAATTGGGAGTATCCTTGGCATAAACAATGCCCTTACCAATGGTTTTTTCGCAGACTTCAGCCAGCGCTTCCACCACCTCGGGAAGGGTATCCGGACCGGGCACGATTTCCAGAAGCTTCATGTACCGGGGAGGATTAAAAAAATGGGTAATGGCAAAATATTTCCGAAAGTTTTCAGCGCGGCCTTCGCACATCTCTTTCGCGGGAATTCCGGAGGTGTTGGAGGTAATGATGGTTCCGGGTGTTAATACGGTTTCAATCTTTTCAAAAACCGCTCTCTTGATGTCCAACCGTTCAACCACCACCTCAATAATCCAGTCCACTTCCTTCAACAAGGCAAGGTCATCTTCCAAGTTGCCGATGGTGATCAGTTTGGCATTTTTCGGAATGTAAAAGGAGGCGGGTTTAGACTTCAGCGCAATATTCAGGCCGTTGTTGCCGAATTTGTTCCTGAAACCTTTGCCATCCGGAGTGAGCCCCTTTTTCTTGTCGTCGTCCGTGAATTCAGGGGGAACAATGTCGAGCAAAACGGTTTCGATGCCCACATTGGCTAACTGGGCGGCGATGGTGCCCCCATTACCCCTGCACCAATGACGCCTGCCCTATTCATTCTTTTGTCCACAGACACCTCCTTAGCGTATTCGTATTTGAAAGTCGCGCTTCAAACGGATTCCCCGTAAAAAGCTACATTGGAAAAATATGAATGAACTGTCATTCATTTTTGGAAGTTAATATGGCTGGGAATTGAAGTCAAGCTTTTTTTCGTCGGTTCAAAAACAAGAGGGCCGTAGGTTGCGCGGGATGGAGATGAATTTGAGGTCGGAAATATTGTTAGACGCCAAGCCGCAAAGGTCAAAGTAAATAAGCCGTTATGGTTCTCTTTGCGGGCTTGGCGGCTTTGCGTGATTTTTTTTAATGTCGTTTTGCCCGAGGCTTTGAAAACCCGTTACCAGTGGATATGGCACTCCGGACTCGCAACTTCAAGGAGTTGATTAAAAATGACATTGAGATTGACCACGCCGACAATTTTCCCCTCGCTTTGAACAAACTGCTGCCGAACCTTGTCTTTAAAAAGGGTATAAATACCGTGAGTGATTTTGTCTTCTGCTTTTAAGCTGGATTTTTCAATGGGGGTCATGATGTCCCGGACGTTTTTGTGGGCCTCCTGCTTGATCAGATCTGAAAAGCTCGAGCTAAGCCACTTGAAATGTTCCTGAAAATCCCCTATCTCCTCTACTACATCCTGCACCCGACCGGAACGCATGGCATTATAAGCTTTGGACACCTCCGGCTTCTTTGCCGCTTCGGGGACCAGTCCCCGGATCAAATCATACATGGACAACTTTCCCACAACATTGTCTTTGTCGTCAACCACCAGCAGGGTTTTGTGAAAATTTCCCTGCTCACCGACCTTCAGCTTTTCATAGTTTCTCTTCAGTATGCTCATGGCGTCGCAAAGCTGAGCACCGATGTTCACCCGGTCGTAGTCCTCAATGGGCGCCATAATTTCTTTCACTTTTTTATATTCGGCCATCTGTATTTACCTCCTGGATTTGCTGATGTCGCCGGAATGGTAGCCTGGATTATGGACCCAGGCGAATCCGCCCTAAA
>JAGHDR010000089.1 GCA_021159825.1 Deltaproteobacteria bacterium
CTCGCATTCCATTCAAGACGAAAAAGAGAGTTCCTCCCCCAAATCCGTTATAATCAGCCGAGTTTCTAAAGAAAAATTCGATAGAAACGGAAAATTAAAAAATGCTACACGAACACAAGATACAGTAGGTGCAATAATGCGCTTTGAAGCTCAGCTAAATATGATAACAATACCCAAAAAAATCTGCTCCATCAAAAACCTGGAATATGCCTTACGTAGACCAATCCCCATGAAGTCAGTCTTCCATTTTGAGACCCACGATATGTTGGGCTAGTGAATTTTGCCCATCCTTTTCCGTGGTTTTGGATGCAACGAAATTAATGACATTTTAAGGAGGATGGTTCCATTCATAAAACACGTATTCCCGATCAAATGTCTCGTCATGTTGCATTTGCCACATTATACTTGACTTGATACCGTATAGAGAGTACGTTTTATGGCATGGACATGCGATACGGGTACATAGAATGGGATGAGGGAAATCTCTGGAAAAACGAAATAAAGCATGGCGCAACCGCGGAAGAGATTGAACAGTGTTTTAATAATCCCCCTTTTATTCTTTTCCCTCATAAGAAAATCTCTGATTGTCGTGTGTTATTGGGCCGGACCTTTGGTGGACGCCACCTTTTTTTCGTATTTCAGCATCAATCAAGCGAAGTTGCTCGGCCAATACATGCAAGGGATATGAAAAGAAGCGAGAGACAACTTTATGAAAAATTCTCAAAATAACAAGAGAGAAAATGATGCTGAGCACTACGAACTCAGTGATTTTGACCTTGAAAGGCCTGAAGTCATCAAAAAATCCATGAATGCCGTCCCCAAATATGGGGGGAAGCTGAAGATGTTTAAAACCTCGGTTTCTCTTCCGGGGGTCATCATAGATGATCTGCGCAGGTTAGCAAGGATAAAAGGGATGACCTCCTATCAGGCGTTGCTCAGAGAGCTGTTGTCAGAAAAGGTGTATGAAGAAAAGAGGCGATTGAATCTCTTTGAGTGAGGGAAGGGGACCTCCTTAAATGGTGGTATGCGGTTCTCTAATTCTGAGCATTGATGAGAAAAGGATTGAAGTATGAAATTGTGGGCGATCGGTATCTCGGCGTTTATATTGTTCTGGGTCTGTATGTTTGTCTCGGATTATATTCTAAAGAAAATAAAAAGGCCTAAAATCATAGGGTTTTTGTTTGTTTTATTGGCAGTTTTGATTGGATTTGAGTTTTATGACAAGAACCAGCTCATAGCCGGCTCATCCGTTTTCATCGGGTTTACGGGCGCCAGGATATTGATGAAATAGCATAACGGAAATCGGGTTTTTCATTTTTGCCACTTCCGATCGGTACGTTCCCGGTTTCGCTCTTGTTCCCACGCAGAGCATGGGAACGAGGGTGCGATTAATTGGGACTAAAGAATGGGATTTTACCACAAGAAAGCCGATGATAGGGGTAGGGAATGGCTCCAGCAGTTTTAAGAGAAGGACCATACCGGTTCTACTTTGTCAGTCACGACTTGAACGAACCGCCACACATACACATCGACCGGGATGCCTTCTCAGCTAAATTTTGGCTTACCCCTGTGGCGTTGGCGTATAATCTCGGGTTCACGGCAAGGGAGCTGAGAAAAGTGGAAGCACTTACATTTTCGAACAAGCGAGGATTATTGGAGGCATGGAATGATTACTTCGGAACCTAAAATAGGTGAGCAGGTCAGGGAAGTTTCTCTCACCGAGGATGCTATCAGTGTGGACCTTTTCGATGGACGGACCATAACGGTTCCTTTGGCATGGTATCCACGCTTACTGCATGCAACATCTGAACAGCGTGCAAACTGGCGTATTGCCGGAGCAGGGTATGTTATCCACTGGCCTGATATCGATGAGGACCTCAGTACTCAAGGCCTTTTACAAGGGTCCCCGGCGCCACGAGGAGCAGCCAAGGCAGCATAGAAAAAAGGATTAACTCCAAATTTTCACTGAGCGAATCCCACTAAATTCATATGTGCGATATCAAGGAAAACGATCAAGTGCCTCAAAGTAGATCCCAGAAAAGCGACCTCACCCCCTTTTTTGAGCCTGAAGGTGTGGCCGTTATCGGTTCTTTCAAGGAAGGTTTTTTCGGTGGATATGTGGTTGTTAAATCCCTTTTGGAAGCCGGTTACAAGGGGAATATCTATCCTGTCAACCCCGGCAGTTATAAGGAAGTTCTGGGCCTTACGGTCTATTCGACCCCAAAGGATATTCCCGAAAAAGTCGATTTGGCCCTGTTGATGATCAACGCTCGTTATGTTCCGGACGTTCTCAAGGCTTGTGCGGAGGCCGGTATCAAGTCGATTATTCTGGTGGCGGATGGTTTTGCGGAAAGAGACGCTGAAGGGGCTAAGCTACAAGATGAAGTGGTTCAACTTGCAAAATCATTGGGTGTTCGCATCATCGGACCCAACACCGCCGGCATTGCCAATGCCATGAACGGCTTCAATCCCTGCCCCTATGATGCGGGATACTATCGGCTCAAAAAAGGAACGGTCGCCATTTGTTCGCAAACCGGAATGATCAACCCTCAGGCCTATGCTTACAGGGACCTAGGTTGCGGCATCAGCAAAATCTGCGATTTCGGCAACAAATGCGACCTGGATGAGTGCGATTTCCTGGAATACCTGGAGAATGATGCTGATACACAGGTGATCAGTGTCTATGTGGAGAGCGTAAAAGATGGAAAGCGGTTCCTGGAGGTCTGCAAGCGGGTGGCCTCAAAAAAACCGGTTCTGGTTCTCAAGCTGGGCACTACGGAAGAAGGGGCCCGCGCGTCGGCCTCTCACACCGGAAGCCTGGCCATTGATGACGAAATCTTTGATGC
>JAGHDR010000155.1 GCA_021159825.1 Deltaproteobacteria bacterium
AGTTGTTGAACCCCAGATGAACAGGAATGGTGGCCTTGCCCTGGTAATGGGGTGTCAGGAAGTCATGGCGGCATTCAAATACAGACCTGTAGTCATTTTCGGTGATTTGTCCATCTTTCCAATTTTTGATGATTTGATACAGATCGGTTGTGAGATCAACATTCCCTGAGATGACGATGAGATTATCCCGGAGCTTCGATTTTTCAACCCCCATATGGGTCAAAAATTGCCTTAAGAACGTAGGCGACAATCCGATGTTGATGAGAGGACCGCCCAGAACAACTTTTTTCCCCTGTTCCAGCAGATTTTTTACGATCAGCAGATCACAGAAATTAATACAGGTAACAATGATATGCTCCGCCTCAAAATCCTCCCGGATAAATTCGTCATAATAACCACGGGCCATAAATACGTAAAAAACATTGTACACCATGTATTTCTGTTCCAGAAAGGAAAGGACGTTTGAAGAAAAACGGGAGGCAGCCCTTTCCAAAATACCATCATACAACGCCGTGTCCTTGTTTGAGGCGTAAGTCTTAACGGGAATATGGCTGAATTGAACACATAGGTTTTTGTTGCGGAGCAGATTTTCCGTCATGATTCGGGTTGCCATTGGGAAAAAAGGCTTGAACAATGGCGGGTAGACATATGCGACTTTCATTTTTTATGATCCCTGTCGGCTAAATGGCTTTCGGGTTATATTTGCGAATAATTTCGCTCAGCGCTAAAAAAACCGGGTCTTTTTCCAAGCCTCTTTCCTTTGCAGTATCAAGAACTTCGTTCAAAAACATCAGCCTGGACCAGTCAAACGGTTTGTTCTCGAGGCTCTGCACCTTTTCAATGGTCAGGCGCCTTGGAAAACTGGCGGGAATTTTGTGGCCCAGGGCCTTGAATGCCAGCATGGTGCGAACACATTTGTCGCACCTGCAACAGTTGGTATCGGGAAGCGTGTCGAATCGGTATTGCCCTTCCCAGCAGACCTTGAGGTTTTCCAGGGCTTCAGGCCACGAAAACAGGGCTTCCAGCTTTTCCATCCTGGTAAACACCGTATCGTGGTGTATTTTAAAGCTGTTGCTGGAAAGGAGTCGGTCCGTCAGGGGATGGCTCCCCCATGGACGCAGGTGAAGATAAGAATGACTGCTGCCGATAAGACACCCCCCCCACATGGTGCGAAAAAGGGACGCAACGGAAGCGATGACACAGGCGTGAGCCATCCAGAATCTTTTAATGGAAAGCAGATACTTCAAATTGGTTCTGACGTTCAGAAAGGTTAAATGGGGGAAGGAACCAAGGAGTTTCCGGTTTCTTTCGACCACATTTCTGCACGGCTCATCGTAGTTGATGTTCACATCAAAGCCTTCAATGTACAGGATGGCGCTCACATCAAGCAATTTTCTTTTAATGGGGCCTTTTTTTAAAATGTGATTCAACGCGCTGAAGGCCCCATCCACACCTCCGGAAAAGCTTAAAATCACCTTGTTGTTGCATGATGCCTCTTCTCTCTCGTCATCGGCCACAATATCAATGGGGTGGTATTTATCCGGAAACCACGTGCCGAAAATAATCTGAAATTCTTCCAGATTGTCCAGGAGAGACGCAGAAACCGGACCATGTACCCGCAGGGTTGCCTTGTCCTCCATGGCCTTCAGTAAGGCTGCAATGACAAACGAATCCATCAGATCGCAGGAAACGTATTTCCATTGGTTCGGGGGAACCGAATACCACAATTTCAGGTCTTCATCATAAGACCGCTTAAAATCAATATTGATGCACATCCGGTCGTTTTTTTCACATTCAACTGTGCCCGGATAAATATCTAAGTACCGCATGCATACTCCTTGGGACCTTTGCAGGATGCCCGAGTTCTAAATAGGGCTTGTCAGTTGTCATTATTGTCCGGCAGAACAGGACCAAAGGCCAAACCTTTTAATGTTGGAGAGATGGGGGGAAATAGGGGGCCTACTTCTCGTTGTTCTGCAGTTTTTCACCCAGTTCACGGATCCGGCTGCTGAGCGCCCTGCAGATGTGAAGGGCGATCTGCGGATATTCTCTCACAATTTCGGTGAATTCCTGCTTATGGACTACCAGGAATCGGGAGTCTTCCGAGGTTTTGATGGAGGCTGAGCGAACCCTATCTTCCAAAAGCGCCATTTCGCCGAAATAGTCCCCGGCCCCCATTCGGGCAAGTTCGACCTCGCGAGCGCCCTCTTTTCCCACACCCTTGAGCACGGAAACCGCTCCCTTGATAATCAGATACATGGTCTCGCCGGCTTCACCTTCCTCTATAACAAATTCATCCTTCCCGTAATCCAACTCTTCCGTTATGGATGCAATGGCTGCCAGTTCACTCACGGAAAGCCCTTCAAATATGTTGATCCCCTTCATCCGCAGGATTTTGTCGGGAATTGTAATTTCCGTTTCCATACTATCCTCCATTTTGTCTAAATCACCATGCCGGGCATCCAAAACCCTTGAGACCATTTGATGAACATACGGATTTTCCGACTTAGCTGTATCCTTCAAAATCCCCTCATCCAGAATGCCGCTTTTCGGATCCAACAGGAAAAACAGGGTCAATACCACGGTGACCCAATCCCGTTTATCCAGGAGATGGGCACAAAATGCGCTCGGGTCACCGTCGAAATCGGGTAGCTTGAATTTTTTTCGACCCACCGCCAACGCGTCTTTACTATCCAAGCCTTCCAAAAGCGGCAGTATGATGCTGGAAAGGGATACGTCCAGCGTGTTGTCCAGGGCTTCCAGACTGTTGGATTTCCGCCGTGTATCCGTAGAAAAAATACCACGCCAGATGATCCGCATTTGTCCTGTACGGTCCTCTGTGGCCAGCACGCGAAG
>JAGHDR010000004.1 GCA_021159825.1 Deltaproteobacteria bacterium
CCGAAAGACTGGAGGAATTTGTCGGGCTTTTTAACCGGTTGAAACAAAAAACCGGCGGCAAAATGTTTCTGACCTACTACCTGATGGCCGCGCATCCCGGATGCACGACGATCCATATGCAGGCCTTGCGGAAATTTGCCAAAGGAACCTTGCGCCACCTCCCCGAACAGGTGCAGATTTTTACGCCAACCCCCGCCACCTATGCAACACTGATGTATTATACTAAGCGGGATCCCTTTACGGAACAAAAGATTTTTGTGGAGAAGAGCCTGAAAGGAAAAGAAGCCCAGAAGCACATTATGACCGGTCAACGCCACCGGTAAGGAGGGTTTGGAAAAAGCTGTCGGTCAGGTTTGCGATAAGTATTTTTTTCTCGTTCCCACGTTCTGCGTGGGAACGAGATCGAAAACCAGCGAAGAAACATAATCTTACGGTGAAGGATTGAAATTCAAAATTGATATCTATGGGTTGCTTTCTGTAACCATGATAAAGAACGCATAAGTCTAAATGTTGTGGGGTTTTAGCTTAACATGTTGAAATATAAAAGATTTTACCATTTTCGTGCAAAAACCATTAAATGTTGATTTTCAATAGGTTACATGCAGGTTTTTGAATACCCCCACAACATTTAGACTTATGCGCGATATGCGTACCTGGGAAATGTCCCGGGCCATGCGGGCGCCCAGACCTATTGCCATCAGTGCCGGAAAGTGATTGTTCAAAGAAACGGCTACCGGATCAAGGAAATCCATATGAAGGACGGCAAATGCACCTACTGCCAGACCCCCATTCCGGGGCGGTGGGACAAGGAATCAAGCGCTTGAAACTTTGGGCCTTTGCACGGGTTCAGTAGTGTGACTCCTGAACAAAACCCCCTGCGGATCTCAGAAAAACATTGATTTCCTGAAACAATCTAAGTACCTTATATTCAATTAGCTCGCTTGTTATAAAGCAAATTATAAGGGGGGTCCAACCAAAAATGGAAGCTCCGGATAAAACATCAGAAATATCTTCGGTTACGGACCGGTTAATATCTTTGGTTTTGGAATTGTCGGAGGAGCAGCAAAAAGCCCTTCTAGCGGAACTTGAATTAAAGCGGTCTAAAGAAAGGAGACGTCATACCAGAAAATCCTTCGTAACCGTTGTGGATTTCGTCTCTCAAGGCCGAGCTTATAGGGAATTCGTCCAAAATATAAGTGGCGGCGGCGTATATATTCAGGCTTCAGGGTCCTTTTCTGTTGGGCAGGAGGTTGTGCTGACATTTTCGTTTCGAGACACCCAAAAACATGCAAGAATTACCGGTCGTATTGCCAGGGTTGCGGATACGGGAATCGGAGTGGAATTCAACATGAGTGGCTCTCGTGACGATCTTCCCGATTAAATCTCTATTAAAAAGGCCGGGACACTCAAACCGGACCTGATTCTCATGAACATCAAGATGCCGGGCAAGCCAATGGGATGTGGCCAAATACATCGGATGCGGTGACCTATCAATCAAAAGGCTTTATAGGCGCCATTACACTCAACAGACCTCTGAAGCGAAATGCTTTAAACACAAACGTGTGGGATGCTTTGAACCAGGCCGTTCTCATGGCCGTCCAGGGCGCCAAAGAAGTAGGGTTGCTTTTTTAGAGAGGACCATATGAAGCAGATTAATGTTGGGATCATTGGATTTGGGACCGTCGGTGCGGGGACGTTTGAGGTGTTGACCACAAACCGGGAGATTATCACAAACCGGGTCGGGGCCAGGGTGGTCGTTCGAAAAATTGCGGATCTCGATATCGAGACGGATCGTGGAATTCCGGAAAAACCGGGCGCCGAGATTATGACCACCGATGCCATGGATGTCATTTCAGACCCTGAAATCCACGTGGTTGTTGAGCTGATGGGGGGCCTTGAAAAGGCAAGGGAATTCATTTTGAAGGCCATGGAACAGGGCAAGCATGTGGTCACGGCCAACAAGGCCCTGCTGGCGGAATTTGGACGGGAAATCTATCAGGCGGCTGAACGATGCGGGGTCAGCCTGGCCTTTGAAGCCAGTGTCGGTGGGGGTATTCCCATTATCGGTGCGTTGAAAACCGGGCTTTCCGGTAACCGGATTCAGACCTGTATGGGCATCCTGAACGGGACTTCAAACTATATCCTCACCCAAATGACCCGTGAGAACCTCCCCTTTGAGAGTGCTGTGGCGGATGCCGTAGCCCTGGGCTTTGCGGAAGATCCCCCCACGCTGGATGTGGACGGAACCGATGCGGCTCATAAACTGGCCATTATGATCTCAATTGCTTTTGGCAGTGCTATCGATTTTGACCAGGTATTTCGAGAGGGGATTGTAGGCATAACGCCGGATGATATCCGCTTTGCGCAAGAATTCGGGTATCACATCAAACTGCTGGCCATTGCCAAGGATCTTGGAGAGCAACTGGAGGCCCGTGTTCATCCGGTCATGATCCCCAAAAACCACATTTTGGCCAATGTTCATGACGCTTTTAATGCCATTTTCCTTGAAGGGGATTTTGTGGGTCCCACCCTCTATTACGGCCTGGGCGCCGGCCGAAAACCCACCGGCAGTGCCGTGGTCTCGGACATCATAAGCCTGGCCAGGGATATGGTAATGGAAAAGCGCGGCATGATGCCGCCCCTGGCTCACGTGCGACCGCCGGAAAAGGCCGTTTCCATTCAACCCATGGATGAGCTGATGACATCCTATTATTTCAGGGTATCGGCGCTGGATACCCCCGGCGTTTTGTCGACCATCTCCGGGATACTGGCACAAAACGGCATCAGCATATCCTCGGTGATTCAGAAAGGGCGGGACCAAAAGGGTTCCGTTCCCATCGTCATGCTGACCCACGAAGCCCGTGAAAGCCAGGTGCAAAGGGCCATCCATTTGATTGACAATCTCGATGTGGTGACGGATAAGACGGTGGTTATTCGGGTGGAAGGAAACGATTGATGAAAAAAAAGAACCCAACGGAAACGAAATATATTCTTCTGGTCGGAGACGGTATGGGGGATTACCCACTCTCTGAACTGGACGGCAAAACACCACTGGAAGCAGCCCGCACCCCGAACATGGACCGCATTGCCGCCTGCAGAATCGGGCTTGCCAATACCATTCCCGAGGGTCTTGAACCGGGCAGTGATACGGCCAACCTCTCCCTTATGGGGTATGATCCCGCCATCTATCACACGGGTAG
>JAGHDR010000267.1 GCA_021159825.1 Deltaproteobacteria bacterium
CCCAGAGCGTACTGAGCCTCGAAGGATGGAATAATGCGCAAGCCCTCAGGCGTGCCATCCCTCCCGCCTCCCAGTACGCTCTGGTACATGGATTGTCTGGCGGAAAAAATGGCGCCCGACATGGCCATTCCAAGTGAAATGCCCACCTGTCGTTCCGTGGCAATCAGGGCTGATGCAGAACCCAGTCTTCTTCGCTCCACAGCACCCATGATGGTGCTGTTGTTAGGCGGCTGAAAAGCGCCCACACCCAGGCCCAGCAGAATCAGGATGGGAATGATGGTCGCAATTTCCGTTTGAAGGTCAAACCCAAGCATGCAGAAGAAGGCAGCGGCAGTGGCGCCCGCGCCGAATGCCGAGGGCCAGACCGGCCCAAAACGGTCGGAAAGGGTTCCGCTGAGGGGACTGGCGACCATGGTGACCACGGAGACCACGGCCATCAGCATCCCCGATTCCAGAGGGGAGAGATTAATGCCTTCCATGAGGTAAAAGGGCATGATAAGAATGTAGGGGGAGAAAGCCAGGAAAAAGAGCAGAAGGCCGGCCATGGCATATGAAAAAGTGCGATTCTTAAAAAGCGCCGGATCGACGATGGGATCCGTTGCTCGATGTTCCACCAGGATAAAGAGAAACAATATGACGAGTCCGCTCCCCACGAAAAGGAAAACGATGGGTGCTTGAAAGCCGTGACTTTTGATATGGGACATGCCGAAGATCAGACAGAAAAGGCCGACGGAAGAGGTCAGGGTTCCCACAATGTCGAGTTTAATTTTACCGGATCGGCCCACATCTTTCTTGAGCAGGGCTATCGCCATCAAAAATGTGCAGATGCCGATGGGTGCTCTTGTGTAAAATAGAGATCGCCAATCCAGCCATTCCAGAAGAAAACCGCCGATAACAGGACCCATTATAAATCCTGCGGAGACGGACATGCTGAGCATCCCCAGCCCTTTTCCGGTTTCGTTGGCGGGAAAGGCTTCGGTGACGATGGCTGTTCCGCAGGCAATGGACATGGCCGCTCCCACGGCCTGGATAATCCGGAAGATGATGATCTGTTCCACGTTCTGGGCCAGGGCGCAGGCAACCATGCCCAGTGTAAAGATCGCCATGCCCGCGGTATAAATCCGGGTTCTGCCGATAAAATCGCTTATTTTTCCGAAAATGAGCATCAGACTGCTGCTGACCAGGATATAGGCCACAACGATCCACATGACCGTGGCAAGATCGGTTTGAAATACACGGGTCAGTTCGGGAAAAGCAATGGTGGTAATGCTGGCGTCCATGGTGGCCATCATGGTTCCCATGGCTACTGTGAGCAGGGCTTTCCACTTATAGGATAGGGATGACATATGACCTTTCATGGTTCGGATGGCATTTGTCTGTCTATGGGTTGACACTACCATGAATTTCCGAGAAATGTCAACTGTCGGTGCCGGCTGTTTTTGCGAGGAGGTTTCGATGGGAAGGGAACACTTGCTGGGGGATTCCAACCGGTTGACGGCGCATATCCAGGAAGTGCTGCAGGAGAGCAGCATTGGAGAAGACCTCTTCCCCAAAGGGGTGTCCGAATCCATGGGGGCATCCGCAGTTCTTTTTCCCCTCAGTCGGAAATGCCCGAATTCCGGTTACGAGGATGACCCTTGTCTGGTTCTTAATAAGCGCTCCCGGCTGATTAAACAGCCGGGAGACCTTTGTTTCCCGGGCGGGGCCATTTCCCCCGGTCTGGATCGGAGGCTGGCACAATTCATGCAGTTCCCCTTCTTCCCCCTTTACCGCTGGTCCTATTGGTCCAAATGGCAGAAGGAAAGACCCAGACAGGCCAGGCGATTGTCGCTTCTTTTTGCCACCAGCATGAGGGAGAGTTTCGAGGAGATGGCGTTGAACCCCTTAGGCGTTCAATTTCTTGGGCCTTTGCCGCCCCAGCGCCTGGTGATGTTTCAACGGGAGATCTTTCCCTTTGTGGGCTGGATTCGCAATCAGGGGCGCTTTTTTATTAACCGGGAAGTTGAAAAAATTGTCCACATTCCTTTGCGGGAACTCCTGAAAAAAGACAACTATGCGCAATACAAGCTGCTTTTCAATGTGCCGAAAGGGCCGGAGAAACGTGGCGGGTTTCAGTCTTACCCCTGTTTCCTGCACCGGACCATGATGGGTACGGATGTACTCTGGGGTGCCACCTACCGGATTGTCATGGTCTTTTTAGAGTTGATGTTCGGGTTCAAAGCGCCCGAGATGGATGGGTTAGAGGTCGTCAATGGGGTCATTAATGAAGCATATTACCGAAATGGTTCCTGATGTGAGGACCTAGCCAAGGATATTTGAAATTTTAGAAAAGACAAATATCGAATATCGAACAAGGAATATCGAAGGGAAATTCGGCGTTTGACCTTGAAGACCGTTTGATTGATGAGGCCTTGATCATCGTTTTGCCCCATGTTGTGCTATCGGTAGAACTGTAGGTGCGGATTTATCCGCACAGGTGGGACGATTTTTTTCACCACAATTTCCCAAAACAGCCGGACATTGGCCGATATCTGAAACATTCTCCCGCAACGAGATGAGCATAGAATTGCTCAGCTTCCATGCGTTGTGCTTGTAAACACATCCAACTTGCCTTCAAAGACCTGACCACATCCATGGCTAGTAAGGTGTATTGCCACATTTCAAGGATGCGGATTTTTTTGAATATCTTTTAGAAATCAAAGCGTAACGGTGGTGTGAGATACGGTCATCTTTCGCGGCTTTGCAAAATTCCCCGGATTAAAGATATCACAGGCTTTTGGACCTTCTGAAATGTTTGAATTGTCAAGATATAAAATATTTAAGGGGGTACCTTTTATCTTGTGATGCGAAAGTTATATCAAGGGCAAATCTTAGATTAAGATAGGTTTTTTATCAGATAATTCATCTGTTCGTGCTTCCCCAAAACCCGCTTCAAATAGTCCTTCAAGAATTTTGTCTACCCAGTTGTCGCTGATTACAAAAGAGCTAACATAATAATGGGCCCTTTGAGGAAAGTCAGGCTTCAATAATAGCAATCTACATAAGGCAGCCTTCGCTTCATCAATTTTTCTCATTTTTCCAAAAACCGCCGCATGCATCAACGGACTCCAGAAGAAGTCTTGCAACTCAAATGCTTTCGCAGTTTCCAACGCCTGACAATAGTCCCCCTTTATGTAATTAAATATAAAGCATGGGAATTGAAACCAAGAAGGGGTCACAGGGTTGAGTTTTCGGCTTTTTTCGATAACCCTAAATCCTTCGTCGAATTTACCCGCTATTGCTAAAAACCAACCGGCAACGCCAGTCAAGAATCCGGCATTTGGATTCAATTGTATCATTTTGTAGGCATTGTGAACGATACTCTCTTCGTTACGTCTTAGTAACTGAAGATAGCACATGCCGTAATACGCGTGTTGGCAATAGGGATCTATTTTGATCGCCTTTCTAAGGCGGACTATCGTCCGCAACCTAATGCCCTTCAAATAGTTGTACAGTTTCACGCTCGTTTTGTAGGAATCAAGGTTTTTCAAATCGGTGGTCTCCATTTTCTGATATAATTCAGTTCCCATTGAATCTGAATATACAGGAGGTCTGA
>JAGHDR010000250.1 GCA_021159825.1 Deltaproteobacteria bacterium
GGACGAACCCGTGTGTTCGCCCTCTGGGAAACGAGGAAAGAGTGAAATGAAAAAACCAATCAAAGTACTGGTGGTTGATGATGAAAAAGGCATTCGATTCCTGTTGTCGGAAGCGCTGCTGGATCGGGGTTTTGAAGTTAGTCTGGCCAGAGACGGTCAGGAATCCCTGGAAAAACTGGAGGGAAATCATTTTGATTTGGTGGTAACGGACATCAACATGCCCCGCCTGGACGGGGTGAGCATGTTGAAGAGCATGCACGAAACGGGACGGGAAGAAAAAATCATTATCATGACGGGTAACCCATCGGATCAACGGCTCATGGACGTAGACTTACCTCAAGTGGTAACCCATCTTCATAAGCCCTTTGGCATGAAAAAATTCCTGGATGTCGTGATCGCCGCGACAATAAACAAAGATAGCGCAGTCCAAAATCAAGCCCATGCAAACGCGTATATGTGAAAGGTTCAAAGGTCAATGCTTTTCAAACTGATATATCTTTTCCATTCTGATTTTTCCTGGCTCAATGTATTCAGGTACATTACCTTCAGGACGATTCTTTCCAGTTTGACGGGCCTGGCGCTTTGTTTCTTTGTGGGAGCCTGGGGCATTAAAAAACTCCGGGACCTGCAAATCGGCGAACGGATTCGAGAAGACGGCCCTCCCAATCATCAGGTCAAGGCCGGCACGCCCACCATGGGTGGCTGCCTGATTCTCCCGGCTATTGTGCTGGCAACGCTCCTCTGGGCCGACCCCTTCAACCACTACATTCAACTGGCCGTTTTTGTGATCCTTTTCTTCGGCGCCATCGGTTTTGTGGATGATTATTCAAAGGTAACGGGGAAAAACCCCAAAGGCATGAGCGCATCAACCAAGTTTATGATTCAAATCATGGGCGCCCTGGTGGTAGCGCTGACGCTTTATTTCTCACCGGGATTCGATGCCACACTCAATGTTCCGTTTTTGAAAAACATCGCACCTGATCTCGGATGGGGGTATATCCCTCTTGCCGTATTCATCATTGTGGGTACTTCCAACGCGGTCAACCTGACCGACGGCCTGGATGGACTGGCCATCAGCCCGTTGATTGTTGCTTTTGCCTGTTACCTGATTTTCGCGTATCTGGCCGGAAATGTGAAAGCTGCATCTTATCTTCAGATTCCCTATCTCCCGGGTGCCGGCGAAATCTCCATCCTCTGCGGTGCAGCAGTGGGAGCGGGCCTGGGGTTTCTCTGGTTCAATACCTATCCTGCTGAAATATTTATGGGGGATGTGGGTTCACTTCCCCTCGGTGCTTTATTGGGAACCGTTGCCGTCATCACAAAACAGGAGCTTGTCCTGATTCTGGTGGGGGGACTGTTCGTGTTTGAGGCACTCAGCGTCATTTTTCAAGTGGGCTATTTCAAACTGACGGGCGGCCGACGAATTTTTCGAATGGCCCCCATCCATCATCATTTTGAATTGAAGGGATGGCCCGAACCCAAAGTCATCGTACGGTTCTGGATCATTTCCATTGTTCTGGCACTTTTGTCTATCGCTACCCTCAAATTAAGGTAAATCAATTGGATACCGCTCAAAATCCAGAATCCAGACTAAACATCCCCACTTCAAATATTCTGGTGGTGGGCCTCGGCACATCGGGGTACTGGGCCGCCAGATGGCTGGTGGAGGCGGGTGCAAAGGTCACCTTGAGCGATATCAAAAAAAGATCCCAACTGGACCCCGAATGGTTAAAAGAACTTCATACACTGGGGGTAACACTGGAAACCGGGGGGCACCACAAAGAGACCTTCCTCCGGGCCGATGCCATTGTTCTGAGCCCCGGCGCCCCCCTGGACACACCGTTTATCCGCGCGGCACTTCAAAAGCAAATTCCCCTTATGGGAGAGATGGAGTTAGCGGCACGACATGTTGACGCCCCCATGATTGCCGTTACCGGAACAAACGGCAAGACCACCGTGACCTCATTTCTGGGTCAACTGCTTGAAAATGCGGGGTATGATGTTTTTGTGGGCGGCAATATCGGCACCCCTTTAACAGCGTACCTGGCCGGAGGACGGAAAGCGGACTATCTGGTGGTGGAAGTAAGTAGTTTTCAACTGGATACCATACAACAGTTCAGCCCCGAAATTTCAATGATTCTGAACATATCACCGGACCATCTGGACCGATATGCAGATTACCAGGCCTACATTAAATCCAAATTGAGAATCTTTGAAAATCAGGGGCCCGGACAAACGGTCATCCTCAATGCCGATGATCCGGTGCTTTCAAATGTTACCCCACCTGGCGGCACGACCGTTTTCCGCTACGGGTTAAAGAAAAGTGAAGGAATAAACGCTTTCATTGAAAAAGGCGAAATTATTTCAAATGTCAATGAAAAAAACCGTTTCAATCTAAACGGTTTTTCACTGGCAGGGTCTCACAATCTGGAAAATCTCCTGGCCATTGTTCTGGCGGGCCGGGCCCTTGGGTTGCCGCCTGAACCCATTCAAAAAACCATTGCTGAATTCAAAGGTCTTCCCAACAGGCTGGAGTATACGAATCAAGTACGCAACATTCGATTTTATAACGATTCAAAAGCAACCAATGTGGATGCAGCCATCAGGGCCGTACAGAGTTTTGACAAACCATTGATTCTCATCGCGGGAGGAAGGCACAAAGGTTCCAACTACCAGCCTCTGGTTGAGGCATGCAGGGGGAACGTAAAGGGAGCGGTATTCATGGGCGAGGCGGTAAATCTACTGGCCGAGGCTTTCACCGATGAAATCCCCTTCTCTTTGGCCGCGAGCATGAAAGAGGCGGTCTCCACGGCCTATGGCCTGGCCGAAAGCGGGGATATCGTACTGCTGGTACCTGCCTGTTCGAGCTTTGACGGTTTTAGGGATTACAATCACCGTGGCAGGGCTTTCAAAGCCGCTGTCGAGGATCTTTTAAATGGCGGGTAAGACCAAGGTATATGAAGGATACAATCTCATGATCCTCATTCCGGTGATTCTTTTGGTCGGCCTGGGGCTGCTCATGGTTTACAGCGCCAGCAGCAACCTTGCCGAACACCGTTTCGGGGACAGCAATTTCTATCTGAAACGCCAAGGCCTGTTTTGTATTGTGGGGATTGCAGCCATGCTGGTCACCCGATATATCCCCTGCACCTTTTATAAAAAAATGGTGTACCCCTTATTGCTGACCAGTGCCCTTCTGCTGGTGCTCCTTTTTGTTCCCGGCCTGGGCCGCAAGGTGGGTGGCGCTTACCGATGGCTGAATCTGGGCGGGTTCTCTTTCCAGCCATCTGAAATGGTGAAGTTTTCCCTGGCGGTCTATCTGGCCTATTCCATGAGCAAGAAAGGGTCGGATCTCGAATTGTTTACCAAGGGCCTGCTGCCCCACATCGTGGTGGTCGGTACCTTCATGGTGCTCATCTATCTGCAGCCGGACCTGGGGACAGCGGTCATTATCGGCGCCTGGACATTGGTATTACTGTTTGTGGGAGGCGTCAGGATACTGCAACTGTTATCCCTTTTTCTGCTTGCGGCGCCATTTTTCATATACCTGGTCTGGAATGCGGAATACAGGGTCAAAAGATGGATGGCCTTCCTGAATCCCTGGGACGATCCAAGAGGGATCGGTTTTCAAATCATACACTCTTTTCTGGCATTCGGTTCCGGGGGCATTTTCGGTGCAGGTCTGGGAAACAGCAAACAGAAACTCTTTTATCTACCGGAGCCCCATACTGATTTCGTCCTTTCCATCATGGGCGAAGAACTGGGCTTTGTCGGTGTAACAACCACCATTGTACTGTTCGGGATTCTGATTATGGGCGGCATTCGAGTTGCCCTCAATAGCAAAGATCTTTACAGCAGCTATCTGGCCCTCGGTTTGACATGTTTCCTGGGCTTTCAAGTGATTGTCAACATGGCCGTAGTCTTGGGATTGTTGCCCACAAAAGGGCTTACGCTTCCCTTGATCAGTTATGGCGGCTCATCCCTGGTGATGACTCTGGCGAGCATCGGGGTTCTACTAAACATTTCTTCCAGAAACTGACTTAGGAAGGATGAGGGAGGAAGGATGAAGGATGAAAAGGGGAAAGGGAGGAGAGAAGAGGGCATTTCGGATAACGCTTTCATCCTTCAGCCTTCATCCTTCAGCCTTATCATCGCAGGGGGCGGGACCGGCGGGCACCTGTTTCCCGGGATTGCCATTGCGAGGGAATTGGAAAAAAGATGCACGGATACAACCGTTCTTTTTGTGGTGGGTCGCAGAAGAATGGAGTCGGAAATCCTTCGACGCCACGGATTTCAAGTGGTGTTTATCGATGTTGAAGGCATGAAAGGCCGCGGATGGAAAAAGGGGCTCGCTGTTTTGAGCATGCTCCCCAGGAGTCTGTTCCAGTCCATGAGGATCATCAAAGATTTCAAACCGTCATTTGTCATGGGAGTGGGTGGCTATTCCGCGGGACCGTTCTGTCTGGCTGCCAAGCTACTGGGTGTTCCCACGGCCATTCATGAACAGAACTCATA
>JAGHDR010000280.1 GCA_021159825.1 Deltaproteobacteria bacterium
ACTTTTGTTCGTCTTCAAGGCGTGATGACAGGTGCATAGTGAGCTATGTGCCTGTTATCACAGCGTAGAAGCCGGGCAAAAGGGCAAACAGGATGCGTAGATTATTTTTTGGAAGTTCCCTTAGAGGCATGTTATGGATGATATCCCCCCCGGAGGTAGTGGTAAGAAAAAAATTCCGGGACAGATCGTTTCAGTGCGGGGCAGTGTGGTGGATATTGAGTTCCTGGAAACCCTGCCCCCTATTCATTCGCTCATTCGGTCCGGTAAAGATGGTGAAATCCTGATCGAAGCGGCCGCTCATCTGGATGAGCAACGGGTTCGCGGCATTGCTCTGAACGCTACCGCGGGGTTGTATCGCGGCGAAGCAGCCTGGACCTATGGCGATCCACTCAAGGCCCCCGTGGGCAGGGAATTGCTGGGCCGCATGTTCAATGTGTTCGGTGAACCCATCGACGGGGAGGAAGCACCTTCCGGGTTGGACCTCCGCTCCATTCACCAGCCACCCATTGAACTGGCCCGGCGGGTGACTACGGAAGACGCGTTTTTTACGGGCATCAAGGCCATTGACCTGCTGGTCCCCCTGGAGCGGGGCGGCAAAGCGGGTCTCTTCGGCGGGGCCGGCGTGGGCAAGACCGTGGTGATCACCGAACTGATTCACAATATGGTGGGCAAACATAAGGGCATGAGTATCTTTTGCGGCATTGGAGAACGGTGCCGCGAAGGCGAAGAACTCTACCGTGAAATGGCGGATGCCGGGGTTCTGCCCAACACGGTCATGGTTTTCGGACAGATGAATGAGCCGCCGGGGGCCCGGTTTCGGGTGGGACACACGGCGCTTACCATGGCCGAGTATTTTCGGGACGATCTGGGCCAGGATGTGCTGTTGCTCATCGACAACATCTTTCGATTTATTCAGGCGGGCTCGGAATTATCAGGCCTTTTGGGCCGACTGCCCTCGCGCATGGGCTACCAGCCTACCATGGCTACGGAGCTGGCGGAGCTGGAAGAGAGGATCTCCAGCACCCGTAATGCTGCTATTACCTCCATCCAAGCGGTTTACGTGCCGGCCGACGACCTCACCGATCCTTCGGCGGTGCATACCTTCAGTCACCTGTCCGCGTCTATTGTTCTTTCCCGAAAAAGGGCCGGCCAAGGGTTCTATCCGGCCATTGACCCGCTCCAATCCCGCTCCATCATGCTGCAGCCCGGGATACTGGGAGAACGCCACTACCAGGTGGCGCGCGAAGTGCGCAAAACCCTTGCCACCTATGAGGAACTGAAAGACATCATCGCCATGCTGGGACTTGAAGAGCTTTCCCGGGAGGACCGAAAGACCGTTTACCGGGCGCGTCGGCTGGAACGATTTTTTACCCAGCCCTTTTTTACCACCACCCAATTCACGGGCATGGAAGGCAAACTGGTGGACATCGAGGATACCATCGACGGGTGCGAAAGGATTTTCAACGACGAGTTCTCCGACCATCCTGAGGGATCCCTGTACATGATCGGCGCCATTGGGGAGGCAAGACCTTGAGACTTAAGGTGTTTCAACCATCGGAGGTATTTCTGGATGAGGTGGTGGATCAGGTGACGGCCGAAGGTCCCGAGGGGGCATTCGGCATTCTTCCCCGGCATCTGGACATGGCCGCGGCCCTCGTGCCCGGAATACTGACCTACCGGACCTCCGGGAGGCGTGAAAATTTTATGGCCGTCAACGGCGGCATCCTGGTGAAGCAGGGGGACACGGTGGAGGTCGCCACGCGAATGGCCGTTTCAGGAGAGCTGGGGACGCTCCATGAGACGGTAAACCGGTTTATCAACAATATGGACGAACGGGAGCGAAAATCCCGCTCGGCGGTAGCCCGCCTGGAAGCGGACTTCGTGCGTCGGTTTGTGGAGTTTGGGAAAAATGTCTGATGATTTTCCAAAACACCAAAAGCGTTTCCCGGATGAGGTAAACGTTCGGGAGAAACGCAAACTGCGGGCTCGGGAGAAGAAAACCGACGAGATCTGGTTCGGTCTGGGGCTTTTCGGTGTGGTGGGGTGGGCCGTTTCCATCCCCACGGTGCTGGGCATTTTCTTGGGGGTGTGGATTGATTTGAAATGGCCCGGTCCTTATTCCTGGACCCTTATGCTGCTCATGATCGGCCTCATTTTGGGATGTCTCAATGCGTGGTTTTGGATAAACCGGCAGCGAAGCGCCATCAACCGGGAAAGGGAAACCCATGACCGTTGATGTGACCCTGTGGGGACTCGCCTTTTTGTGGGGAGCAGCCCTGGGTTTCTTCTATTTCGGCGGGTTGTGGTTGACTTTGGAAGCCATCACCCGGAAAAGCCGGCCGAAACGCTGGCTGTGGGTCAGCTACGCCGTGCGTCTGGCAGGGGCCCTGGCCGGTTTCCGGCTTGTGATACAAAAGGATCCGGGGGCCTTTTTATTTACATTTTTGGCTTTTTTTCTGGTCAGAATCATTTTGACCCGCACCCTGGGTCACAAAAGCGGGGGAAAGCCCCATGCAGCTCAGCCCTGATGATTACATCTGGTGGCGTTTCGGCTTGTTCGAGGTAAACAGCACGATCCTGTATACCTGGATTGTGATGGCCCTTCTCTCGGCGGGTTCATGGCTGGTCACCCGTCGTTTGCGCACGGGGGTGCATATCTCGCGGATCCAGCATGTGCTGGAGGTGGTGGTCCACGGCATGGATCAGCAGCTTCGGGAGATTTCGCCCCACCAGCCCAAGGGGCTGCTGCCCTTTCTGGGGACTCTTTTTCTGTTTATCGCCGTCTGCAACCTGGCTGCCGTCATCCCGGGGTTTGAACCGCCCACCGGGTCGCTTTCCACCACGGCGGGCCTTTCCATTTGCGTGTTCGCGGCGGTGCCCATCTACGGGATAGGGAAAATCGGATTTGTGCAGTATCTTCAAAACTATCTGAGGCCCACACCCTTCATGCTCCCTTTCAACATTATGGGGGAACTCAGCCGGACCCTGGCGCTTTCCGTGCGTCTGTTCGGAAACGTCATGAGCAGTTCCATGATCGGGGCGATCCTGCTGATCATTGCGCCATTGATTTTCCCCATCCTTATGCAATTGCTGGGACTTCTGACGGGGCTGGTGCAGGCGTATATCTTCGCCATCCTGGCGGCGGTTTATATCAGTGCGGGGATGGAGGCGGGGGAACCGGTTTAAGCGATTAGTTGTCAGTTATCAGTTGTCAGTTGTCAGCACCGGAGGTTATTTTGAAATTTGAGGATTTGGAAGTATGGAAGAGGTCTTCACGATTATGTGCAGATTTGTATAAACATTTTCAAGATATTCAAGATTTTGGGTTTCGTGATCAGATTACCCGGTCTGCTTTATCAATACCAAGCAATATTGCAGAAGGTGTGGAACGAGATTCAAAAAAAGATTTTGCCAGGTTTCTGCAATACTCAAAAGGTTCTTGTGGAGAATTAAGAACACAAATTTATATTGGTATTGATATTGATTATATTGAACCAGCAGTTGGCAAAAAATGGATTCAGGAAACAAAAGAACTCTCGGCGATGCTCGCAGGTCTCAGCAAATCCCTAAGGAAGATAAATTAGTATCGATATGCTTTTACTGACAACTGACAACTGATAACTAACAAAAGGAGAAACGCTATGGATGCATTAGGTTGGATTGCGGTGGCGTCAATTCTGGCGGCGGGCGTCGGCATGGGAATCGGCGCCATCGGGCCGGCCATGGGCGAGGGTCGTGCCCTGGCCCAGGCATTGAGTTCCATTGCTCAGCAGCCGGACGAGACCAACACCATCACCCGAACGCTGTTTGTGGGTATGGCTATGGTGGAATCTACAGCCATTTACTGCTTTGTGGTGGCCATGATTCTCATTTTCGCCAATCCGTTCTGGAATTACTTTTTGACCCGGGCCGGGGGCTAAATCGTGCTGATCAACTGGTTCACAGTTCTGGCCCAGATCGTCAATTTTCTCATTTTGATCTACCTCCTGAAGCGGTTTCTCTTCAAGCCGATCCTTCGGGTCATGGCGGAACGGGAAAAAAACATGGCCGATGCCCTGAACCGGGCCGAACAAGCCGAGCAAACGGCGAAAGCCAGGGCTCGAGAGCTTGAAAAAGAGAAAGCAGCGTTTGCAAAAGCTCGGGATCAGGTGGCTCAGTGGCGCGAGGGCACGGTCAAAGAGGCCCGGGATGAAGTAGAAGCCCTTCGTGGGGCCTGGATGTCCAATATAACCCGGGATCGGCAGGCATTTTTGGACGGGCTCAAACAACGCATGGTGGAACAGGTGGTGCGTATCGGCGGGAAGGTTATTCGGGATCTGGCGGATCAGGGGCTAAACCGGCAGGTGTTGAGGGTCTTTCTTGAAAAAGTAGCCGATGGAAAGGATGAGCTGAGCCGAAACGCGATGAAACGGGGGATTGTCGTTCAGTCGGGCATTCCCCTTGAAGACGATGATGTACGGATTGTTCGGGAACGGCTTTCCCAATGGTTTCCGGGTGTAACCCGGATTCAATTTGAATCGGCCCCGGAGTTAGGCTTTGGCATTCAACTGGTGGTCGGAGACCGCAAGACGGCGTGGCACCTTACCGACTATCTTCGGGACCTGGAAAAGGAGATCATGGGGAACCTGTTTAAAAACACCTGGGTGAAATCATGATGGAAGAGAAAGCGGAAAAGAGCGGACTTGAGGGTGTACTGGACGAGGTTACCCGAGCCATTGAACAGGGGGTCGCCGGTTTTTCGCCGACTCTCAAAAGGGAGGAAGTAGGCCGCGTCAAGTCCGTGGGCCAAGGGATCATTTGGGCCGACGGCCTGGGACAGGTCCAAAGCGAGGAACTGGTGACGGTGGGTCCCGACATTTCGGGTATGGTCCTGGACCTTCTGCCCGATCGCGTGGGGATTATCCTGTTCGGCCCCAGCGAGGC
>JAGHDR010000254.1 GCA_021159825.1 Deltaproteobacteria bacterium
AATTTTAACCGCAGGAATACATTTTAGTATTTCGAGGATTAAAATTTTTATCTGACGTCGAGATTGGCGAAAAAGACAGTTTTCGTTCGGGCACTAAATATCAAGTCGGCAATCGTCATAGATTAGTCCCGTATCAGGATCAATTTCTTCAACTATATTATTATGTTTTAAATCACAAGATTTTTTTGGCAAATACTTTTTCCAACCCCTCTTTGACCAACAACCTTCCTCGGTTTGAAGGCATGCGAACAACTCCTTTTTTCTTGACGTAGAGCACGCAATTTCCTATTCTTGATCAGCAAAATGATTAACTAGTGTCTGAATGAAAACTAGGATTTTTTGTCAAGGTCAAGGAAGATCAAAATTTTAACCGCAGGAATACATTTTAGTATTTCGAGGATTAAAATTTTTATCTGACGTCGAGATTGGCGAAAAAGACAGTTTTCGTTCGGGCACTAATCATGAAATCGAGAAGTTAGCAATGTTCTTAACCCGTTTGCACCACCCGTTGATTTTCCATGACCACCAAACGTTTTCTGATTCTCGTCCCCGCCATTATCATTGTTTTTCTACTCCAGTCTTACCTGTGGGTCCCCACCTATGAGAAGCAGACCAAAGGAAACCCCAATCGTCTGCATGAATATGTAACCGCATCTTTGGGAGACGCAACCCTGCTGAACCCGATCCTTTCGGCCAACACCAGCAGCAGCCAGATTGAGTCTCTGGTGTTTGAAGGATTGCTGGATTATGATGAAGAACTCCGGCTCCGGGGCCGATTGGCCACCTCATGGGACGTTTTCGAGGAAGCCTATTTTTACGTGAACAACCATACGAAAATATCCGGCGAAGAAATATCGAACGCCTCGGCACTGGCCCGTTTCCTGGAATCTGCGAAAAAAAACAGCGGTGCTTATCCACCGAACGTCAGGGAATCCCTGGGTCGAATTCAATCCATCATCCCACTGCCCCCCGAGGATTCGGTGGCACCACTGAAAATCGCGAAAGCCGAACAAAAAGCGGATACCGTAAAGATCCGGGTCAATGCCCCCGCCCGCATCAAACTGGTTCTTTCAAAAGTGGATCAGGATCTTTTTAAACACCTTCCCGTCGTCCTCGGCAGTGATTATTTTTCCACTTTCAACCCCGTGGCATATCTGACACCCGAATCCTCGGTGGACGAAAAGATTCTGTCGACGTGGGCGAAAAAGATTATGCCCGCAACGGAACACAACCCAGTGCTGGTTTTTCACCTCCGCCCGCATGTAAAATTCCATGATGGACACGCATTTGACGCAAATGATGTGCGATTTACCTATGAAGCCATCATGAATCCCAAAAATCTTTCCCCACGGGTTTCCGACTACGAACCCGTAAAATCGGTGGAAGTGCTGGGCCCTTTGAAAATTAAAATCGTTTATAAAAGATTGTATTCTCCCGCTGTCGGAAACTGGGGCATAGGCATTCTGCCTGAACACCTGCTGAATTCCGAGGCGCTCAAAAAGGAGGCCCTGGCACTCGGTAAAGACCCCGAAACCTTTTCAATTCGCCAAAGCCGCTTCAACCGACACCCCATCGGTTGCGGCCCATTCACCTTTGATGAATGGAAGTCGGACCAGTTTATCCGCCTCAACGCTTTTGAGGATTATTGGGAAGGTCCCCCTAACTACAAACGATATGTGATGCGCATCATCCCTGATCTCCTGACCCAGGAGATGGAATTTTATGCTGGAACCCTTGATGCTTATAATGTGCAGCCCCACCAGGTCAAACGCTTGAAAGAGGACCCGCGGTTTCAAAGCTTTTCAGGGATTTCCTTTGGTTATTCCTATATCGGCTACAACATGCGCAGACCACCCTTTGATGATGTGAGGGTGCGAAAGGCCCTGGGAATGGCCATTGACGTGACCAAAATTATCGATTATGTGCTTTATGGCCAGGGTGAAGACATCACCGGTCCTTTTGTAAAGCAGACCGACTACTATGACCACAAGATTCCGCCGCTTCCATACGACCCGGAAGGGGCACTGAAACTGCTTCAAGAGGCCGGTTACCAACGGAATGAGGCCGGCTGGCTGGAAAAGGATGGAAAGCCGTTTCAATTCACCCTCATCAGCAACAGTGGCAATGACATTCGAAAGGCCATCCTGGCCATCGCCCAGGACGCATGGAAACAGATCGGTATTAATGTGCGGACGGACTTGCTGGAATGGTCGGTGTTCATACAGGAACGTGTGGACAAAAGGGACTTTGACGCCCTGGTGCTCGGTTGGGTCATGGGCATCGATCCGGATCTTTATCAGATCTGGCATTCCAGTCAGACCCATCCCTACCAACTAAACTTTGTGGGCTTCAAGAACAAACAGGCCGATGATTTGATCGTCAAGATTCGCAGGGAATATGACCACGAAAAACAGGTGGCCTATTGCCATGAACTTCACAAAATCATCGCCCGGGAACAGCCCTATACGTTTTTGTATGTGGGCAAATGGACGGCGGTTCTGGACAGACGCGTCGTAATCAAAGATATTGATGAGGACGGGGCCATGCTCTACAAGAAGATCAAGCCCACCAAAACGGGCTCCTATACGTTCCATTTCAACAAATGGATCAAGGTGCCGGATATGCCCCGGTTGTCCACGGAGGGCTGGTAATTGTAAAGATGAACGTTGAACATCGAACGTCGAACGTTCAACATCGAATGGGGAAAAACACAGCGACTTTAGGCATTTTTCATGTTTTCATTTATCGGACGGAGTATTGTTCAAAAAACCATCACACTCTTTTTCGTTTCCGTGGTGTCATTTCTGATTATTCATCTGGCGCCGGGGGAACCGAGCCAGATCGATCCCATGAACCCGAAATTTACACCGGAGATGGTGGAACGGTTCCAGAAGGAATTTCACCTGGATGAGCCTCTGCATGTGCAGTATGTCTATTTTTATCGGGATCTTTTTACGGGGAAAATCGTTTCCTGGAAAGACAATCAGTCGGTACTCGGTAAAATCTGGGAGCGGTTTTTAAACAGCCTTCCCCTGTTTATTGTCGGTACGCTTCTGACCTGGACCCTCTCTTTTCCGGTGGGTATCCGATCGGCCATTCACAGGGGAGGGATTTATGACCGCAGCGCCACGTTTTTTTCCTATTTTCTGATTTCAATCCCCGGGTTCTTTTTTGCCTATATTCTGATTATTCTCGTGGTGAG
>JAGHDR010000167.1 GCA_021159825.1 Deltaproteobacteria bacterium
TCAGACCGTTAGTCGCTTCGTTTTGAATGGGCATCTCAGTGTTCTTTCTCTTCATATCCGGCGAAAAACCGCCCCCCTGAATCATGAAATCCGGAATCACCCGGTGAAAGAGGGTCCCGTCATAGTGCCCCCATCGCACGTATTTCAGGAAATTTTTCACGGTCTCGGGCGCTTCATCGGGGAAAACCTCCAGAACAATGGTCCCTTTGGATGTCTCCATGATCACCCGGGGGTTGTCCGACAGGCCTCCGAGAACTGCCGGGGGACCCCACAACGCAAATACCAACGCCGGAAATATTCCAAATTTCATTTTTGAACCTCCTCTAATCTTCATGATGGGCGGCCTTTTCAAAGGTTTCCAGTGCCCATTGGTTTATGCTTTTACCGCTTGTTTCCGCAGCTATGGCAACTGCGGCATGGACTTCGGACGGCACTCTCAAAAACAGTTTTCCGGAATAGGCCTTGTTGGGGGATTCTCCACGTTGAGCGCAGGTGTCAAGGTAAAAGTCCATGGCTACCTTGAATGCCTGGCGGATTTCTTCAACAGTATCGCCGTGAAACGTAATGATATCACGGATACCCGCCACACGCCCAACAAAGCATTCGTCTTCGTCACTGTATTCAATGCGGGCCGAATAACCCTTGTATCTCATCGGTTTCATGATATTGCCTCTAGCTTTTGTAGAAACTCACGGGCTGTGCGCACCTGATATGGTTTTGCTTCTTTCTTTGGGTGGGGCCGATGGAAATCAGCCCTCAAATCTCCATGTTTAAACGCGATACGGGAGCCCCGTCCCTCAATTAACTCACATCCTGAAGTTAACAATAAGGATTCAATCCGTCTCCATTCAAGGTTGCGCGGTACTGGTTCGGAAAATACGATTGCCAAAGTTTTGCGATTTTTATTGTTCATCGCTTCTTATGATATCGTTTTTTGATAACATGTCAAGATGAATATAGAATTTGTCACGGTTCTGAAATGGATAATTTGGAGATGTCTTTTCTTCTTTTTCAGGTTCTCGCTATAGGGGTACACTTTTTGGTTTTTTTGTCATATCCCCTTGTGCTTTTTTTTCAGCAGTTGTAGTTATTAGCGATGGCTGACAACGAGATGTGCTATCAGCCGAAAAAAGGGTGCTTAAAGGTTTTGTTCAGCTTGTCTTAAAGGCGTTTTGTGTTTTTCTGCATAATAATGACCTCATTTTGGACAGGGCGTATGAAGGAAACAATACAATCGGAAGCGTTGGAAATCAATTTAGAAGAAACGCGAAAAATAAAAGTTCATGTCCCCAAACCATATCGTGAATTTATCGATCTGTCCGTATCCCACTTCGGTATTCATGAACGGGCGCTCAGGTGTATGACGGAATACCACCACCCTTATACTGACCATGGTTTTGTGGTGGCGGAGTTGCGGAAAATTGTCCTGAATGATTTTTGGTTTTACGCGGAGTTGGAAAAATCGGACGAAGCGTTCCAGGTGATGGTTGAGAGCCTGGGTGGCCTTCTTCTATCGTCCGGCATTGACGAGAAACTCAAAGAAACCATTGTCAGGACCCTGGTGGAATTTATTGATCGCCTGACGGATTTCCCCAAAAAACATAAAAAGATTGTCAAAGCCTGCATGACCCTTTTGGAAGAAACCCTGGGGAAGAATCGTGACATCTATATCTGCTGTTCCGCTTTTTTTAAAAAGCACTTGCGGACAAGCGCACATATTGATGATTTTAAAGAAGAAATATACCGTTTAACAAAAGAGGTTCTGGAAGTTAATATTAACTTCTGGCAGGAAACCACGAAAATTGAACAGTGGTACCGAGAAAATGAAAACATCTTCCATCGGGATTACACAACGGTCATAGCGCAATTGGGGAGTGACTATTTTTCAGATCTCCAACATAAACTCAAAGGTTCGGATACATTTGACGCGCTCGTCGCAAACGTACCTTCCTATGGTGATATCGCAAATAATTTCAGACAATTGAGTGATCAATTCGATAAATTTATTGAAAAATTTTATTATACCTTCTATCTCCTTTACCTTCCGGGGATGAGCGGCCTGAAAGATCGTCTGATTCGTGATATCAATTTCCTGCTGGCAAGGGTAGTCGGTGAGATCGATCTGAACGAGATATTCGGGTTCCTGGATAAAATATTCGACATGTTCAGTGTGTTCCGACGGGACCATATATCCCCCATTCTCAACTGCATTGCCACCCTGGGGAAAAAGGTTATTGATGTTGATGATTCGGAGGACCAATTCCGGGTCAATTATTTTGAAAAGAAATTGATTGATTTTGGATTTGAGTTCCCGGGCATCGTTTATGTAGATAAAGACTGGAAGACGCACGTCAATGAAAACCATCTGAAAAATATCAGGGTGTGGCTTGACATATTGAAATACGGATACTCCATTCCGGAAAAACTTCTGTCGGCATTAATCGTTAACCTGCGTCTGGGCGGGGTCTATATTTCGGACACGGATCTTTTTCAGCGGGACATCACCAATATCCTGAACTCCAATGTTTCACCGTCTTACAAGAAGGTAAAACAGCTCTCCTATATTTTTCCGGTATATTTTAATGAAATCGGCGCCGAGGGTGAAATCCGCCATGTGACCACGTCCATGGATGAATTATCCCATCGAAATGATCGGTTGATTCACTTCCTCAGGAAACAGGTTCATATCGAGGGGAACAACACCCTCATTGATACGACCCGGAAAATATTCTACTTCTGGTACGATGCGGATTTGCAGACGCTTAAAAGGGGATTCCCCACAGACGTGTATGATTCCATAGATTTGAAAGGCAGGTGGTTTGCGCCCATTCATACCCTGCTGAAGACGCTTTGTGATAAACAGGACTGCGGCCCTGAAAAATTTCTGAATATGGCGCAGGCGGAACTGGAATCGGTGCCGGCATTGGTTCCCGAAGCTGATGAGATTGACCGAAAAAGATTTTTGTATATCTGCCGCCTTTATGCCCTGTTGCGAGAGAAATATTCTTTCGATACCGTCAACATTGTTTCCATTCTGGAGCGATACAGTTTCCTCGAAAACGGTGATATCTCGGATTTTAAGACCTGTATGGCGGAAGGAGATCATTCAGGGGCGCTGAAGAAGGTTTTCCTTCTCATGGGAGGCCTCAAGCAGATTATCTTGGACCCTGAACTCAGCGAAGCATGGGAAAGTATCTACTATAAGCGCCACGTGGCGTTTGGAATCCCTTCCATGTACGGTGTTTACCACGAAAAAAAGTTTGAGGCCATGGGGCTCATTTTCAGGCTCGAAAGAGTCTCCGCCAATTTGATGGACAAAATCATCGCGGATATCAACCTGAACTACATCTCGGCTACCACGCTGGATCGCATTTACAATGTGCTTGAATTCTTCAAGGAGGGTATGGCGCTCGACGGCATCAGCAACGAAGGGTTTAACAGCAATCTTCAAATGCTCCGGTACAGCCTCACCTCCGCCACCTTCAGCCTGGGGCAATACACCAACATTTTTGAATTTGTGGCTGAACGAATTCGTGAAATTATTAATGAATATTTTATTCGATCATACGAATATCCGCTTAATGCAATTGTGCCGCAACTTTTCATGAAAGAGTCCGGCCTTTCAGGCGAAGAAAAAAACAGAATCCTTCTGCAGAAAACCGAAGAGTTCAATCGGGAAATGATATCCAACTGTTTTCTCCTGCAGAAATTCGACGGGTTTATTGCCGGTATTTTGAAAACACTTCACAACATGGTGGATAATTTCAAACCGGACATTATCAACAGTATTATGCGGTACAACCCGGATTTGATTGTGAGTCCTTTCAGTGAAGAATCACCCAAAATGGACAATAAAGTGTTCTTGGGGGAGAAGGGGTTTTTTTTAAAAAAACTCTATGGGTCCGGAATTCCCGTGCCGCCGGCCTTTATTTTGACCACCGAGGTGTTTCGTGAACGGTCTGCCATCTACACGCACCCGCAGTTGAAAACCGAACTGGACAAAAAAATCGGGTCCCAAATCAATGAATTGGAAAAGCTGTGCGGCCGGGAATTCGGAAATCCCCAAAACCCGCTTTTGTTGTCCGTGAGATCCGGTGCTGCCGTTTCCATGCCCGGTGCCATGGTGACGTTCATCAATGTGGGCATGAACGACGAGATTGCCGCCCATTTGAGCCGTGAACCCGGCTTCGGATGGGCCGCATGGGACTCGTACCGTCGCCTGCTGCAAAACTGGGGGATGGCCCATGATATTCAGAGGGATGTTTTTGACAAGGTCATTTCCGACCACAAAAAGAAATACCGGATGAAATACAAAACAGGCCTGAGCGCGGAACAGATGAAAGAACTGGCGTTTGCCTACAAGGATGTGCTTGAGGCGCACAACAAGGAGTTTGAACAAAATCCCATACGCCAATTGGAAAAAACCATTTCCATTGTTTTTGATTCCTGGTCATATGAACAGGCGAAAGTGTATCGTGAGTACCTAAAGGTATCGGAGGACTGGGGAACTTCGGTGATTGTTCAGCAGATGGTCTTCGGCAATCGCAACCAAATGTCGGGTTCAGGGGTGGTGTTTACCCATAACCCCACGCGCGGCAGGCCGGGGGTCCATCTTTTTGGGGATTTCAATTTGTGTAGCCAGGGGGAAGATATTGTTTCCGGACTGGTGCATTCACTGCCCGTGGGTAAGACCCAGCGAAAGCAGCTGAAACTGGCGGGTACGTCGCTACAGGAAGCTTTCCCCGGTATTTACAAGAAAATACACGCCCTTGCCAGGGAGTTGCTGGGAAATCTTGGATTTGCTCACCAGGAAATTGAATTTACCTTTGAATCTGAAAAGCCCGAAGACCTGTATATCCTTCAGGCTCGCAACCAGAATATTCGGTGCGAAACCCATGTGAAAGTGTTTGAGCCTGGAGAGGAAGATATGATACTTGTGGGCAGGGGTATCGGGATCGGGGGCGGTGTGCTGAGCGGCATCCTGGCATTCGGAGATGATGACTTGGCGCTTTTTGCTGAAAAATATCCGGAGAAAAAAACGATTCTGGTGAGACCCGATACGGTCCCGGACGATATCGGCATGATTTTCAAATGTGACGGCCTTTTGACGTCCCGGGGGGGGGGGTCACGAGTCACGCGGCGGTGACCGCTACCAAAATCGGGAAAATCTGCATTGTCAATTGTGCGGATTTATTTGTAAATGAAGACAGGAAGGAATGCAGTATCGGTGGCAACACTTTCAAGGTGGGCGACGACATCTCCATCGATGGCCATCGCGGAAATATCTATCGCGGTAGTTACCCCATCAAGACTACCGAAATTGCGCTTGACACGCGGAATAAATATCCATTTGATGCATGTGAGGGAGGGGTCTAATGTTTGATAACCAGAATCTTTTGGGAATTAACGGCCTGGGTCGAATTGCGAAGTTAACCTTGTGGGAGCACA
>JAGHDR010000092.1 GCA_021159825.1 Deltaproteobacteria bacterium
ATTTACGGTTTTGGAGAGGAAATTAAAAATCATATGACATTCAGAACAATAAAATTCATATACCGGCATTGTTTTCACCTTTCTCTTTCGAAATGGTCTGATCGTTGGTTGTTATTACAAAAATAACCTTTCCCCGTCAATGGCCCATCCGTGGCTCAGATAAATCTTGTCTTTTTTTCGCGGGTTGGTATACTCTTGATGATTTTGGTTTAGAGGGACCGTTTGTCCCTTGTTTTTTGGAGTGAAGGCATGAAAATTGGGGTACTTTCGGATACGCATCTCTATCAAGTCACTCGGGAACTTGTCGATATTTATAACACCTACCTGTCCGATGCGGATATGATTATTCATGCCGGAGATGTTGTATCTCCTAATATCGTTGAGTTCCTGGAAAAAAATGTATTTCACGGTGTTCAGGGGAATATGGATTCTCTGGAAACAAAAGCCCTGCTTCCTGAAAAAAAGATTGTAGAAGTGGGCAACCATCGATTGGGGATTGTTCACGGCTGGGGGGCAGCCGGCGGATTGGAGGAACGAATCCTGCCGCTTTTCCCAGATGTGGATGTGATTATTTATGGTCACTCCCACGTCATCAGCAATCATGAAAAAAACGGGGTCTTATTTTTTAATCCCGGCACAGCTACCGGCTACAGCGCTGCCGGCGTGAACAGCATCGGCATTCTGGAGGTGGCGGAAACGGTTAAAGGACGTATTATTCCAATTTAGCAGTTATTTTTTTGGTTTTTTCTATATCATGGGTTTTTCCATAAACTTTAGAGATTGACGACTGAATATGGAGGTTTGGTATGAAACAGATCAAGGTGCTTGTTGTTATTCTTTTTTTGCTTCTTATTGTGGTGCTGTCGGTTCAAAACTATGCAGCCTTAGCAACCAAAATCAATTTTAAGGCAAACCTGCTTTTTTTGAATTACCAGACAGCAGACTTGTCCATATTTCTGATTGCGGTGGTGGCGTTTCTCTTCGGCGTGGCGGTTATCTGGCTTTTTGGGCTCTCGGAGCGCCTCTCGTTCAAACGGCAGATCAAAGCCCTCACGAAGGACGTGAAGAATAATGAGATGGAACTGAATTCCCTGCGAAATCTACCGGTTGTAACGGAAGACATGGGTTCGACCGACGATGTGAACCCAGCATCCCCTCCCGTCAACGCTTGATCATGCATCCTCTTGTAGATTCGAAGCTGTCAGACTGTATATTTTGAATGTGAAGGAGCAATCCCATGCTGGAATCAGCCTGGCAATGGTTCCTCGGCGGTGGAAGCCGTCAGATTCTCCTGACGGCCATTGTTTTTCTGATGATCGGGCTATTCCTGGGAAAACGCATGCGTTCACCCGGGGATGATAAGCAACCGGCAGCGGCAAATAGAGGGGATAGCTCTTTTTTTAAAGGGATACAATACCTCCTGAGCAAGGACCACGATCAAGCCATCGAAGAGTTTACAAAATCGGTTCAAGTGAATTCAGATACGATCGAAACTTATGTGACACTGGGGAACCTGTATCGATCAAGGGGCGATATAGACCGTGCCATCAGAATTCGGCAAAATATCATTTTACGTCCCAATCTTGATGAAAAAATCAAAATCAACGCGCTTTTCGACTTGGGCAAAGACTACCGAAAAGGTGGTTTCTTGAATCGCGCGCTCAAGACATTTCTTCAGGTCTCTCAAAAAACCCCCGATGGTGTGCGAACCCTTAAAGAAATTGAACGGATTTATGAAGGATTGAAGGATTGGGAAAATGCCTACGCCACCCGGCAAAAAATTGCCGGACTTGAAAAAGGTCATCATGAGCATATTTTAGCCCATTATTTGGTGGAAGCGGGAAAAGTGTATCAGGAAAATGATGACGCCGGCCAGGCAAAGACATTTTTCAGCAAAGCCATTTCCATTCAAAAAGAATGTGTTGACGCTTATCTGCATCTGGGAGATCTCCATTTCAAGAAACAGGAATACAAAAAGGCCATTGCCGCGTGGAAAAAGGTGGCCGAAGTAGCGCCCCAATTCACATTTTTGGCCTATGGTCGTTTGGAAGGGGCTTACACCCGGATGAAAAACCTGGAACCGGTTGAGGTTTTCTTAAAAGAATGCGCCCGCAAAAATCCGGACGCCTTTACCCATATGGCATTGGCCCGCTATCTTTATAACAAGGACGACATGGAGGGCGCCCTGAAGGAAATCAACAACGCCCTTTCATTAAACCCGGGCTTCTGGGAGGCGAGGCGATTCAGGGGGCGGATGTTCTTAAACGGGGGCGCCTCAGAAGACATATTGGCGGATTACGGTGAGATTATTGAAGGGTTGAACGTTCCCTATCTCAGGTTCAGATGTTTCCAATGTGGTTTTGAGCCAAATGAACTCCTGTGGCAATGTCCCCAGTGCAACCGATGGGATACCATTGGCTTGATCAATGACAGCGAGGCCCCTGTCGATTCGATTCATTAACAAGAAATGGCCCAATTGACCCCCATGCTGAGACAATTTATGGGCATCAAGGATGCGTTTCCGGATGCCATTTTGTTTTTTCGCATGGGTGATTTTTACGAAATGTTTTTTGAAGATGCCCGAGTTGCGGCAAAAATCCTGGGCATTGCACTGACCTCCCGGGGCTCTTTCAACGGCAAAAAAGTCCCCATGTGCGGGATCCCGCACCACGCATATCAATCCTACATCGGTAAACTCGTTGACAGTGGCTGGAAGGTGGCGGTCTGTGAACAGGTGGAAGACCCGAAAACCGCGAAAGGAATCGTCAAACGGGAAGTCGTCCGCGTTGTGACCCCCGGGTCTCTGGTGGATGAAAAAGAATTCGACCGGAAGGCCAACCTTTTCATGGCGGCTGTTTGGGGTGAAAACGGTGTTTATGGGTTGGCCCATGCGGATCTTTCCACGGGTGAATTTCGGCTGACGGAGATCAATTCCTTTGAGAACCTCTTGGAAGAGCTGGGAAGAATCGACCCGGCTGAATTATTGCTTTCGGAACTGGATCAAAAGACCCGGGAAAAAGATTTCTCAAGGTATCGCCTGGAAATACTGGATGAGGAAACCTTTGATCCCCGGAAGGCGGACGAACTGCTGAAAGAGCAGCTTTCGGTCAGGTCTCTCATAGGGTTTGGATGCGAAAACATGCCCAGCGGCATCACGGCTGCGGGCGCCCTTGTTGCCTATCTCAGAAAGACCCAGCAAGGATTCCCACCCCATATCAAAGAAATTGTTACCTATCATATGGGTGAGTTCATGATCCTGGACGAATCGACTTGTACCCATCTGGAGTTACTGAAAACCATCCGGGGCCAGTCAACCAAAGGATCATTATGTCAAATCCTTGATCGATCGGTCACCCCCATGGGTAGCCGCCTGCTGAAGAACTGGATCAGCTACCCCCTGGTGCATGTGGACCCCATTCAAGAACGTCTGGCGGCGGTTGCCCTTCTGAAGGATGATCCGGCTTTGAGACAGGCGCTGCGAAGTGAATTGGGAGAGATCTACGATATGGCCCGGTTGAACGGCAAAATAGCCATGAAAAGGGCCAATGCAAGGGATCTGCACGCACTAAAAGCCTCTATCCTGATACTCCCCGCTGTGAAAGACGCGATTTCAGAATCTTCAAGTATCCTGTTGTCCAGGCTGGGATCAAAATTAGACGTTCTCCATGATGTGGCCTGTTTGATTCAGGAAGCCATCCGCGAGGATCCGCCGGTTTCCATCAAAGACGGCGGCATCATCCGTGAAGGGTACAGGCAAGAACTGAACAAGCTGGTCACCTTGAGCCGGGATGGAAAGCGCTGGATTGCGGGTTTTGCGGCTTCCGAAAAGGAGCGAACCGGTATCAACAGTTTGAAAGTGGGGTTCAACAAGGTATTCGGGTATTATATTGAAATCTCAAAAGCCAACTTGAACCGGGTGCCGGAAGACTATATTCGAAAGCAAACCCTGGTCAACGGGGAGCGCTATATTACGGAAGCGCTGAAACGAAAAGAAGGGGAAGTTCTGGGGGCGGAGGAAAAACGGGTCGCCCTGGAGTTTGAAATTTTTGAAGAGATTCGTTCAAGAATCAGCCTTGAAAACCAGCGCATCAGGGAAACAACGGAAATTATCGCTCGCATAGATGCACTGGCCGGTCTTGCCGAAACAGCGGAGCGCAACAATTACACCCATCCCCAAATCAATGAAGGCACTGACCTGAAGATTATCCAGGGGCGGCATCCGGTGATTGAACAAACCGTCAAGGGTGAGGAATTTGTCCCCAATGACATCCATCTGGATGCGCAAAAGCAACAGGTCATTATCCTGACGGGGCCCAACATGGCCGGAAAATCCACTATTTTAAGGCAAACGGCCCTGACGGTGCTCATGGCGCAGATGGGCAGTTTTGTGCCCGCTAAAAAGGCCGAAATCGGAATCGTGGACCGCATATTCACCCGGGTGGGGGCATCCGATGACCTGGCGGGAGGCAGAAGTACGTTCATGGTGGAAATGAACGAAACCGCCAATATTCTGAGGCACTCATCACCCCGGAGCCTTGTGGTTCTGGATGAAATCGGTCGCGGTACCAGCACTTACGATGGACTGAGCATTGCCTGGGCTGTGGCGGAGGCCCTCCACGACAGGGCTGGAAAGGGCGTTCGGACACTTTTTGCCACCCACTATCATGAACTGACGGAGCTTGTGTCCACCAAAAACAGGGTTAAAAACTTCAATATTGCGGTTCGCGAGTGGAACGACAATATCTTTTTTTTGCGAAAGCTGGTGCCGGGTGGAACCAGCCGAAGTTATGGTATTCAGGTTGCGAGAATTGCCGGCCTTCCGGAAGGCGTCATCGAGCGGGCCATGGAAATACTGAAAAATCTGGAAGGGGGCGAAATAGATGAAACGGGCAGGCCGCGTCTGGCCCACACCGCTTCCAAAATTGAAAAAGCACCTCAGGAAAAAGGCATGGTGCAGTTGGATCTTTTCGGATCTCAGGATCGGGAGTTGAGAAAATGGATTAAAGATCTGAACATAGACAACATGACCCCGTTGGAAGCGTTAATGGCATTAAATGACCTGAAAAAACGGGTAAGCTAAACCGATGAAACCAAGAACCCTCTATTTCGTATTGACATGC
>JAGHDR010000286.1 GCA_021159825.1 Deltaproteobacteria bacterium
ACTCACGGGCCTCGGGAGATCCGGCAGGCCACTCCAACCCCGCGTAGACGTCTTCCGTATTCTCTCTGAAAATCACCACGTCCACCCGCTCGGGATGGGTCACCGGCGCGGGGACACCTTCAAGGTAGCGAACCGGGCGCACGCAAGCATACAGATCAAGGGTCTGACGAAGGGCGACATTCAGGGAACGAAATCCGCCCCCGACAGGTGTTGTGAGGGGGCCTTTAATGGCCACGCCGTAACGGGATATGGCCGAAAGCGTCTCTTTGGGAAGGGGGTTTTTCACCCCATAGTGTTTCTGCGCTTTTTCCCCCGCCAGGATATCCCGCCAGGATATCCTCTTTTTACCACCATACGCCCTTTCCACCGCTGCATCCAACACGGATTTAGTTGCCGCCCAGATATCGGGGCCGATGCCATCCCCTTCGATAAAAGGAATGATGGGGAAATCCGGTACAACCGGCCGCTTTTGATCATCCCACTGGATGATATTTACGGAATCATCGGCATCAGAATGGGTTCTGTTTTGCATTTTTTTCTCCATTGTCAATATGAAATTCATCCTAACAATTGCAGGCGGTTTTTGCCAAGGAGTAATGATGTTTTTTACAAACCGCCCAAGGGATCCGAAAGCCATTCAGAAGCGTTGACAGTTACGCCATGGCATTGTAAACAGATTAATCTGCCACGCGCTTCCGGAAAGGAAACAAAGAACCATGCAATATCCGTTTGACCGTGAAAACGCTCGGAAGATTTTATCCGTGAAACGCCGTGAACTGGACCGGGGACTTTCTTATACGGAAAAAATCCTCTTTCTACATGAAACACACCACCATCCGCCCAAAAGGTTGAATCCGGGGGTCGATCAAATCTTCCTTTTTCCCGACCGGGTCGCCATGCAGGACGCCACCGCCCAGATGGCCATGCTTCAGTTCATGCAGACCGGACAGAAAAACACCCATGTTTCCACCACCATTCACTGTGACCACCTGATCCGTGCCGGCCAAGGCGCCGACGTGGACCTGCAGGAGGCCATCGACGCCAATAAAGAAGTATACGATTTTCTCTCTTCAGCGGCAATGAAATACGGTATCGGTTTCTGGGGACCCGGTTCGGGCATTATCCACCAGGTGCTCCTGGAAAATTACGCTTTTCCAGGGGGGCTTATGATCGGAACCGATTCGCACACCCCCAACGCAGGGGGCTTAGGTATGATCGCCATCGGTGTCGGCGGGGCCGACGCAGCGGAGGTCATGGCCGGACTGCCATGGGAAACAACCTTTCCCGCTCTCGTGGGTGTCAGACTGACAGGAGAACTCACCGGGTGGGCATCGGCCAAGGATATCATCCTGGAAATGCTGAATCGATTCAGCGTCAAGGGCGGGACCGGAAAGATCTTTGAGTACTTTGGCGAGGGCGCAAGGAAGCTGTCGGCCACCCAGAAGGCGACCATCACCAATATGGGTGCTGAGCTGGGGGCCACAAGCTCTGTGTTTGTCTATGACGAAAGCATGGCCGACTATCTTAACAATACCGGTCGCGAAACGGATGCATCGGAAGCCGCCGCCCTATGGGATATTCTGTGCCGGGACGAGATCTGCACCACCGATCCGGAACGTGTCTACGGCCAGTACCTGGAACTGGATCTCGGCGCCGTTAAACCGGCCCATGCAGGTCCCTTCAGCCCCGACCGGATCACAACGGTTGAAAAATTCAGAGAACTCGTGGCCTCGGAACAATGGCCCCAAAATGTATCCGCCGTTCTCATAGGCTCCTGCACCAACTCCTCCTATTCAGATCTGCATGCCGCAGCCCAGGTCCTTATGCAGGGAGGACGCCATGGGTGCAGGGTCAAGGTCCCCTTCATGTTGTCGCCGGGTTCGGAGCAAATCTACGAAACCATCAAGCGGGACGGCATCCTTCAACAATTGCTGGATGCGGGCGCCTTAATCCTTGCCGCATCCTGCGGACCGTGCATCGGGCAATGGGACCGAAAGGATACTGAAAAGGGCTTGAAAAACATCCTGTTCACCACGTTCAATCGAAATTTTAAGGCGCGAAACGACGCCAATCCCGAAACCCTGGCCTTTTTGACCTCACCCACTATGGCCGCGTGCCTTGCCCTTTCAGGGGATGCCGGGTTCAACCCGGCGACCGATCTGCTGGTGGGAGCAGAAGGGGAAACATTTCAACTGACACCCCCCCATCCGCCACCACTACCTGAAAAGGGTCTGACACGCTACAAATCCGCCTACATTGCCGCGGAAGCTGAAGATAAGACGTTCCCCATAAAAATTGATCCCCATTCAGAAAGGCTTGAACGGCTCAAACCCTTTGCGCCCTGGGACGGAAAGGATTTCACTAAACTGCCCATTCTTGTCAAAACCAAGGGGAAAACCACCACGGATCACATCTCTCCGGGCGGGAAATGGCTCAGATACCGGGGACACTTGACCCACATCTCACAAAATATGCTGGCAGGCGCCTTAAACGCCTTTACCGGTGAAACCGGTCACGGCACTGACATTCTCACCGATGAAAACGGGATAAAGTTCTCAGAACTCGCGCGAATCTATCAAAAAAAATGCGGGGGGTTTATCATTGTGGGGGATGAAAATTACGGTGAAGGATCCAGCCGGGAGCATGCCGCCATGAGCCCCCGGTTCCTGGGGGCAAAAGCCGTCATCGCCCGCTCCTTCGCCAGAATCCATGAAGCCAACCTCAAAAAACAGGGCATTTTGCCGCTGACCTTCGCGAACCTTTTGGATTATAACAAAATCGGCGAGGATGACCGGATCAGCCTGGTGGGTCTTAAAACCCTCAACCCCCATGAAACGGTTCGGGCGATGATTCAGCCAAAGGAAGGCCCCGGCTTCGAAATTGCACTCATGCATACCCTGACAAATGAACAGATAAAATGGTTTAAGGCGGGGTCGGCACTGAACACGGTGCGGAGGTTAACATGACGACATTTGATCTGGTTATTCAAAACGGAAC
Organism: Deltaproteobacteria bacterium; assembly: GCA_021159825.1. Taxonomy (GTDB): domain Bacteria; phylum Desulfobacterota; class DSM-4660; order Desulfatiglandales; family Desulfatiglandaceae; genus NaphS2. Next base: position 2,998 of record JAGHDR010000286.1, read on the forward strand.
CATCTTAACCATGGACCCTGAAAACAGGGTCATTGAAAATGGCTCTCTGTGCGTATCAGGCGATACCATTTCCCATCTGGGGGATCAACCCCCCGGAAACCATGATGCCTTAAAAACCATTGATGCCAAAGGCGGACTCATCCTTCCGGGACTCATCAACGGTCATACCCATGCGCCCATGAGCCTTTTCAAGGGCCTGGCGGACGACCTTCCCCTCATGGAATGGCTGAACCGTTACATCTTCCCCATTGAAAAGAACATGGACGCCGATTTTATCCACACCGGCACACTGCTGGCTTGCGCCGAGATGATCCTGTCAGGTACCACCACATTCTGCGACATGTACCTGTTTGAAGACCAGGTGGCGCAAGCCGCCTTTCAATCAGGTCTCAGGTGCCTTGTGGGGGAAGTGCTCTACGACTTCCCCTCTCCCAATTACGGTGATCTGGAAAACGGGTTTGCCTACACCGAGCGGCTCATTGAAAAATGGAAAGACAACCCCCTGGTATCCATTGCCGTGGAACCCCACGCCCTCTTTACCTGCAGCCCCGAACTGCTCCAGAGAGCCAACGAGATGGCTCTTTCTCACGGAAGGCCTTTGATTATCCATTTCGCTGAAACCCGGGCGGAACTGGAAGCGGTTGAAACGCGATATGGCAAGAGACCCCTGGAACACCTGGAGGCCCTGGGGATTGCGGGACCGCATCTGATTGCGGACCACGCCGTCCATTTAAATCCAATCGAGATTGATAAAATGGCCGAGTACGGTATCAAAGTGGTCCACAATCCGGAGAGCAACATGAAACTGGGTTCAGGCATTGCACCGATCCCCCAGATGATCGATCGCGGGATAAGTGTGGGCA
>JAGHDR010000291.1 GCA_021159825.1 Deltaproteobacteria bacterium
AAAGAAGCATACGCCGATCCTTTTGAGATGGTGACAGGGCAGAGCACTTCGCGAAGGTCTTCCCTTTGCGAAGTGCTCTGCCCTGTCACCATCTCAAAAGGATCGGCGTATGCTTCTTTTTTGGAACCCGGCCCCAGAAGACAGGAAATCATAAGGACAACGCCCAATATCATTCGACTATTCATTTTTCCTTGCACCTGACACCTTAAACCTGTCCCGGACCCTAATGAACCCACCGGAATAAGTCAAGATGTTCAAACAAAAGACCGATATTTCTTGACCTGAAGCCGCTTCGCCATTATCCTGTATGGAATTTAAATATTTTAATCGAAAACAATTTTTTCGGCGATGTATTTTTCAAGAGAAAGCGCCTTCACTGACGAATATTTTTGCCGGCTTTGCTTTTCAATTAAGGAGATGCCAAATGGCTTGGGACTGGGACAAATTGCAGGAGAAGAAAAAAAAACAACCGGGTGGACAGTCCGGAGGCCCTCCGGGAATGGATGAGATCTTTGAAAAAATCCGGGGCGCTCGGAAAAAGTTCCCCGGCGGCTCCTGGATTATCATCGTGGCGGTGGTGGCGCTTTTTCTGGGCTCCAGCTGCTTTTATACGGTGGCGGTGGATGAGGTGGGTGTCATACAGCGATTTGGAAAGTATGTGAGGACCACCCAGCCAGGGCTCGGGTTTAAACTACCCCGCGGTATTGAAAAGGTGACCAAGGTCAAGGTACGATACGTTTTCAAGGAAGAGTTCGGTTTCAGAACCCTGAAAGCCGGCGTCAGGACCCGCTACGCCTCATCGAGTTCCTATCAAAATGAATCCCTCATGCTGACCGGAGACCTGAATGTTGCGGTGGTACCCTGGATTGTTCAATACCGCGTCAAGGACCCGTTCGATTATCTTTACAGGGTTAACCACGTAAGAAAAACCTTCAGGGACCTGGCCGAAGCCAGCATGCGCCTGGTGGTGGGTGACAGTTCCATCAACGAAGTGATCTCCAAGCGCGAAGAAATTGCGGGAAAGGCCAAGGTCTTGCTGCAAAAATTTCTCGATGAAGCGGAAACCGGGATCAAAGTCGTCAACGTCGAGATGAAAAAGACCAATGTGCCTGAACCGGTGCAGCCTTCCTTCAACGAAGTGAACCAGGCCATCCAAGAGAAGGAGCGCATGATTTACCAGGCCAAGGAAGCCTACAACAAGGTGATTCCGGCTGCAAGGGGAAACGCTGAGAAAACCATCAAGAGTGCGGAAGGGTATGCCTTGGATCGCGTAAACCGTGCAAAGGGTGACGCGGCGCGCTTTATCGACATGTACCAGGCCTATGCCAAATCGAAAGATGTGACCCGTAGACGTCTCTACCTGGAAGCCATGCAGACCATCCTGCCCAAGCTCGACAAGAAGTTTTTTGTGGACGCCGATCAGAAGAATTTTCTCCCGTTGCTGAACCTCGGGACCTCTGAAGGAGTGAAAAAATGAAATTAAAAGCACTCATTATTCCCGTCATCATTATTTTGGTTGCCCTGTTTTCGGGCGCTTATATCGTTAGTGAAACCGAACAGGTGATCATCACCCAGTTCGGCAAATCCATTGGAGAGCCCAAAACCGCCCCGGGCCTCTATTTTAAAATCCCGGTCATTCAGCAGGCCAACTTTTTCCCTAAGAACCTCCTGGAGTGGGACGGAGACCCCGGTCAGGTACCCACTTTGGATAAAACCTTTATCTATGTGGATACGTTTGCACGATGGAAAATCGTGGACCCGCTTAAATTCTTTGAAACCGTCAACAATGTCATGGGGGCCCAGGCCCGCCTGGACGACATCATCGACCCGGCGGTCAGAAATTTCATTACCTCCTATCCCCTTATTGAAACCGTCAGGGATACCAACCGGGAGTTGGACACTTTCGAGGTGGGCCTCGGCCACACCAAAAAAGAAGCGAGAGCCCTCAGTAAAATCACCGAGGGAAGGAGGAAAATCACCCAAGGCATTGTAGCCCAGGCACAGCCCAAGCTGAAAGATTTTGGTATCGAGCTGGTGGACGTACAGATTAAGCGGTTGAATTATGTGGAACAGGTTCGAAAATCCGTTTATGCCCGAATGATCGCGGAACGAAAACAGATTGCTGAGAAATTCCGCTCAGAAGGCGAAGGAGAGGCGCGCAGTATCGAGGGAAACCAGGAAAAGGACCTCAAGAAGATCACATCCGAAGCGTACAAAACCGCCCAGGAGATTATGGGAAAAGCAGACGCCGAATCCACTATGATCTATGCTCAGGCCTATGAAAAAGATCCGGATTTTTACTCTTTTGTCAAGTCCCTGGATGTGTACCGGAACGCCATGGACAATAAGAGTTTCCTGCTCCTTTCGACGGATTCGGATTTCTTAAAGTATTTCAAAGGCTATGGTCCCTACAACCAACACAACCCCGGCAACAATTAACATTTCACCTCCGGGAGAAGGGATTTTATCATGGTAAGAACGGAGATTTCACTCTTTCTAGGAAACGTCCCCGGTGAACTGGCCAAACTGACAGCCATGCTTGAGGAAGCCGGGGTGAATATTGATGCGTTGACCATTCAGGACGCATCCGAATATGTTCAAACCCTTTTCAAGGCAAGGGGTAAATCCCTCAAACGGGTGGCGCATGCCGCCAGCTATGGGTCCATAAAAAAAGATTCCGCGGATCATGCCCTGATACGGCTCTTGGTGGAAAACACGGACAAAGTCATCGACCTGCTCTCCCAAAAAGGCTACCTTTTTGACATTCTGCCGGTAATCGCCATTGAGATCGAAAACAGGCCGGGAAGCCTGGCGAAAATAACCAGAAAATTCGGGGAGGAAGGCATTAATATCAATTACGTCTATGGTTCCGCAATCGCCGGCAGCCAAAAAGCTTTATTTGTCTTCAGCCCGGAAGATATCGAAATGGCGGCCCGGATTTTCAACGAGCCAGATCAACAATCTTGAGTTGCACGCTTTCGGTTCCCTGCCATCGGTTTATTATCGGTGTAAACAGAAGATCGATTGAGGCGCCTTTAAGGGGATGGTGGCTCCCAAGTCTGAACCCGATGGCGTCGAGCGCCTGTTCCCCCTGCCCCAGCCGCAGCTTGAGATGCTTTTTACCCACAACCCTGGAATCAAAAACCTTTACGGAACGGGCCATAAAAACAGGTTCCGGATTCCCTTCGCCAAAAGGGGCCAGGGCATTGATCTGATGAATGACATCCGGGGTGATGCTCCTGAAGAGAAGTTCCGAATCCACGCTGATACTGGGGATTAAGTCCTTTGGATGGAGATGTATTTCGGCCTCTGTTTCGAGACCTTCTCTGAGTTTTTCCAAACGATTTTCCGGCAGTGTGAACCCCGCCGCGTGATAGTGCCCGCCGAATTTATCAAAACAACCGGATATTTTTTTCATGGCACCGTAAAGATCGAAACCGTCGATGCTCCTCCCGGAACCAACGGCAAGGCCGTCCTTAATGGCGGCCATCATGACAGGCCTGTGATATCGGTCCACAAGGCGCGACGCCACAATGCCCAGAACGCCTGCGTGCCAGTTTTCCGAACTCAGCACAAGGGTTCGTCTGCCGTCTATCTGACCATCAATCATGACCAGAGCCTGTTCAAGGATCTCTTGCTCCAGGGTCTGACGTCGAACATTTGCCGCGTCGATCTTGTTGGCCAGAACATCCGCTTCAGATTGGTTTTCACTCATGAGCACTTGCAACCCCATACGCGAATCCCCCATACGACCGGGCGCGTTGAGCCGGGGGGCCACCCTGTAAGCCAGATCATCGGAAGAAACGTTGCTTGCGCCAACGCCCGCCACATTCATGATCGCGCGGATTCCCGGCCATATGGAATGGGCCATGCGGGCCACGCCGACGGAAACCAGCATTCGGTTCTGCCCCAGCAACGGCACACGATCCGCCATGGTGCCCAAAGCCGCAAGGTCCAGATAGTCTCTCAGATCCGGCTCGATTCCGGACTTGAACCATCCCTTTTTCCGCAATGCCGCACGAAGCCCCACGGCCAGAAAAAAAGAGAGCCCGACCCCGGAAAGGTCTTTAAACGGGAAGGAACAACCCGGTTGATGGGGATTCACAACCGGACATTGCGCCTCAAATCCATCCGGCATAAGGTGATGATCCGTGATGACCACAGCCATCCCCAGGTTTTTCGCCAGCGTCACCTCCCCGTCATTGGAAATCCCGCAATCAACCGTAATGATCAAACCCGTTCCGGTTTCGTGAATCTGTTTCACCGCCGTTTCGTTCAGGCCGTAGCCTTCATTCAACCGGTCGGGCACATAAGTTAAAACGGAAATTCCCAGATGGGAGAGGAAGGTCGCCAGCAAGGCGGTGGCGGTGAGACCGTCTGCATCGTAATCACCGTAAACGGTGATTTTTCGGCGCTCTTCCATGGCCATAACAATGGTCTTAATGGCTTCGCCCATCCCTTTCATGCGCATGGGATCGATCATTTGAGATAAACGGGGAAACAAAAAGGCTTTAATGGCATGAATGTCCGTGAGGCTGCGGTTCACCAGAAGCTGCGCCTGGAGTGGGGTCACGTGGGTTTCACGAACAATTTGAGGTACAAGGGATGATTCGGGCTTTAATTTCCAACTTTTGCGTTTGGACGAAGTGCTTTTCATTGCGGATCACGTTTAAGAAGTTCTTCGATGGCCCCCACATCACCCGGGACGTCCACCTCGATGGAATCGTACGGGCTTTCCGGAACACTGATTCCGTATCCGTTTTCTAAAGCCCGCAACTGTTCCAGTTTCTCCAATGATTCGAGTCTTCCTTCGGGAAGTGCTGTGAACTTGAGCAGGAAATTCATCCTGAAGCAATAGAAACCCAGATGCTTAAAATAAACCTGACCGGGATTGGCATCCCGGCAGAAAGGAATGGGGCATCGGGAAAAATAGAGGGCAAGTCCCCGGTTATCCGTCACCACCTTTACGTGGTTGGGATTGGTCACATCCCTCTCATCCCGAATTCGACATTTAAGGGTACCCATGGGGATGGATTCGTCTGCGATCAGGGGTGCAATCATGGCGGAAACCACCTCGGGCTGAAAAGCCGGCTGATCCCCCTGAATATTCACCACCAGATCCCGGTCCTTCACACCGATCTTTTGAGCCGCTTCGGCGATTCGATCTGTTCCGGAAACATGATCGGGGCGCGTCATTAAGGCATTGCCGCCAAAGCCCTTGACACATTCCAAAATACGGTCGTCATCCGTGGCCACATAAACCGCTGAAAGTTCGGAACACGCAAGGGCCCGTTCGTAAGTGTGCTGAATCATGGGTTTGCCGGCAATCATGGCCAGGGGTTTTCCCGGAAAACGGCTGGACCGGTATCTTGCGGGTATGAATGCATAAGTTTTCATTTTAGCGGTCAAGGCTCCGTATAGCTCGCGCATGCAGACTCCGACTCCCAGGCTGTCACCCTGCTCACATAAATCCCCTCGATGTCCAAATGTTCAGCCAGGGTTCTGAAAATATGGCGAGCGATATTTTCAGATGAGGGCTCGGCGGACTTGAACGGTTCAATTTCGTTTAAGAATTTATGGTCCAAATCATCAATGATCTGTTTTGTATGATCCTTGATGACCCTGAAATCCACCAGCAGTCCATCATCTCCCAGGCGGTCACCCGCCACCACCACTTCCACCCTCCAGTTGTGACCATGCAAATTTTCACATCCCCCCGTGAGGGCTCGCAGCTGGTGGGCGGCCGCAAACCGGGTGATAATCTTCAATTCATACATCCTTAGTACCTTATCTCCTGGTTTTCTGTCATAAAAAACAAGAAAGCTGTTATTATGGTATCAGTTGTCAGTTGTCAGTTATCAGTAAAAGCATCCCCATAACATCTTGAAAGTATTTGTACAAATCTGCGCATAATCGTGAAGACCTCTTCCATACTTCCAAATCCTCAAATTTCAAAATAACCTCCAGTGCTGACAACTGATAACTGACAACTGCGGCTCTGCCGCTTTAGTTTCCTTAAGCATCCTTTTCTTTGACGGCTTCATCCGTCTTAGTCTCACCGCTTGGTTCTTCGGTAACCGCTTCTTCCGCTTTGGGAGTCTCCACTTCGCCCGGAGCCTTGCCGCATTCGGTACACCTGCCGTCAACCATAATGCCGGTGCAGGTCCCGTCAGAACACAGTTCCCGGTCATCGAAATCGATATCTTCCTCATCATCGAAAAAGCTTTCATCCCGGGAAACCGGCGGTACCGATTCCTTCAGGGGTATCCCGCATGCCATGCAATAATTGGCATCGTCATCATAAACGCTCTCTCCGCAACCGGGGCATGGAGACCCCGGAATTTCTTCCTTACAATGTGGGCATTTCATAGCAAACCGTCTCCTCTCCAGAGTTTCACATCAGGGCTCAGGGTTTGAATTATAGGGAAATGGACCTCTGGTGTCAAATACTACAAGCACTCTCTGGATATTCGACATAAGCCCAAGCGCAAACAGCAAGTCGCGTTATGAAGTGTGCCATGAGTGCATAGAAGCTGTCTGGATCGTTTTTCGCAGCAGGTTAAGGGGGTAGGAAACTTTCAGCTTCTGTATGACAA
>JAGHDR010000206.1 GCA_021159825.1 Deltaproteobacteria bacterium
ACATCAACCTCGGTCCAAAAAGCTGTCCTGAAACTCACATGGACCCGGGAAAGCTCTATGAGGAAATGCGAAAAGGAACTTCCGCATCTACCGCCCAGGCATCTGTTTTTGAACGTCATCAGCGTTATCAGCAGGCGGCCAGTCTGCATCCCCAACTCCTCTATTTATGCGTGGGGTCCGTATATACGGGAAATTACCAGGCCGTCATGGACTGGAAAGCCCTAAATGATCCGGAGGGTAGGTTGATGGTTGTGGATACGGGGGTTGCCAGTGGGAAACTGGGGTTGTTGACCATTGCAACGGCCCGTTTCTCCCTGAAAGCCCGGGAACCCGATTCGGTTGTTAAATATGCCGAAAAGGCGCAACCCCTTGTTGAGGAATTGATTTTCATTGAAACGCTTCACTATCTTGCCAGGGGGGGGCGAATTTCAAAAACCGGCGCTTTTTTTGGAGATATGCTTCATGTAAAACCGGTGGTCAGTCCGGCCCCCGATGGGGTAAAAAAGGTTGGGGTGGTACGAAATAGAGACCAGCAGATTAACTTTGCCCTTGAAAAGCTGAAAGAAACATTAAATGCGACTGAATGTCCTTTGATCATGCTCCAATATACGGATAATCGTCGTTTGGTGGAAGATGAATTTAAGGTGGTTATTGAAAAGGCTTTCCCGCAGGCGGAGGTTTTTCTTCAACCGCTCAGCCTCACCACCGGCATCCACTGCGGCCCGGGAGCCTGGGCAATGGCCTACTTGCCCGAGGTTTCTGTTTAATCGGCGACTATAAACCAGCTGCCTTCCTGAAGGTGAGCGCCATATTCCCGGCCCTGTTTCCTGTAAATAACCACGAATTCTTTTTTCCGATTGGGCGTCGGGTCAACACCGAGATTTTCGTTGGAAACCAGCATGTTGATATTATTGTGGTGGACATGATTCTGAACATCGCCGGTAACAATTCGGTATCTTCCCCCGAAACCATAAAGCGCCCTTATGATTTCCAGTTTGCCGCCGCCGTGATGTGGGGGACGATATCCTCCCTCAGGCCCGGGAACCACAAACCAGTCCCCTTCCTTAATGTGCAATTCCTTTTTCCGACCGTGTTCTTCATAAACAACCACCATCTCTTTTTCTTTGTCGGGGGCCGGGTCCGTTTCAAGGTTTTGGTTGGATACCTTCAAGCTGATGGCATGACCTGATACAAAATTTCTGACCGTCTGGGTGATATCCCGGTAATTCCCTTGAATGCCGTATTTGGCGGAAATGATGCGAAATTCGTCATCGGCCCGCGCGGTTGCGCCAAAATGTGCAAAAAAAAGAAGGCTGAGGAGTAATAGGGGACAGACCACGTTTTTTGATAGAGGTGTGGCATTTCTCTCAAAAAATGGTCTGTAAAAAAAACGTGGTCTGTCCCCTATTACTCTCATGAATGCAAGTCCCAACTTTCATCTTGACAATGTGTAAATGTAATAACATGATGCACTTTTGACAATAGAAAAATAAATAATACCATCCTTGAAAAACCTGACGGTCTCATTTAAACCCACGTTCAACAATTTCCAGCCCCTCTGGATATATTTTGTGAAGAATCGATGGGCCCTGGCGGCAGGCGTTCTGAGCCTGCTCATAGTGGATTTCCTCCAGCTTATGATTCCCCTGATCATCAAGGAAGCCATCAATATCCTGGTCGTTCAAACTTCGGGTACCGGCGCCCTCCTGGTAAAGCAGGGGGCGACCATCGGCATGATTGCCCTGTTTATTGCCCTGTTTCGCTATGTGTGGCGCCATTTGCTGCTGGGCCATTCCAGGAAGGTGGAACAGGGCTTGCGCAACCGGCTGTACGGGCATATTCAAACCCTCTCCCTCTCATTCTTCCAAAATACAAAGACCGGCGATCTGATGGCCCGGGCCGTCAACGATATCAATGCGGTGCGCATGGCTTGCGGAATGGGGCTGGTGGCCCTGGTGGACGGTTTTGTTCTCGGTACCGCGGCCATCGGCTTTATGATAAGCATTGATTGGCGGTTGACCCTCATTTCACTGATTCCTGCGCCCATTGTGGTGGTGCTCACCCGGATGGTAACCCACCAGATGTCTGCACGGTTTGAACGGGTTCAGAAGAGTTTCTCCGATCTCACGGAACAGGCTCGCGAAAGCTTCTCAGGCATCCGGGTAATCAAAGCCCATCAGCGGGAAGTATGGGAATACGACAAAATGAAGGCCGGGGGAGAGCGATATGTGGGGGAGAGTATGCATCTGGCCAGGACCCTTGCCCTGTTTTTTCCCCTCATGACCCTGGTTACCAATGCGGGACTTGCCGTCGTAATTCTTCTGGGCGGACGATATACCATTTCCGGAACCATCACGCCGGGTGATTTCGTGGCCTTTATCAGCTATTTGAACCTGCTCACCTGGCCTGTAATGGCCATGGGGTGGGTGGTCAGCCTGATCCAACGGGGATCGGCCTCCATGCGGCGTATCAACGATATCCTTGAAACGGTTCCTGAAATTCAGGATTCCAGTGGCAAAAACGAACGGGATACTCAAAGCAAATGGGAGAAAGGGGTTTCGGGAAAAGCCGAAGGGGCCATTGATTTTTTCGGGCTCAGTTTCAGGTACCCCGACCAAAAGGAATACGTGCTCAAGGATGTCAACCTCAAAATCCGCCCGGGGGAGACCATCGCCATTGTGGGGCGCGTGGGGTCCGGCAAAACCACCCTCTTACAGAGTCTACCCCGGCTCCTCGATGTGCCGGAAAATATGGTTTTTGTGGATGGCCGGGATATTCGAAATCTGCCGCTTATAACCCTGAGGAAGAAAATCGGGTTCGTAAGTCAGGACGTCTTTATTTTCTCTGACACCGTTTACAACAATGTGGCGTTCGGAACCGATGATGTTACCGATGAAGAGGTGAAGCAGGCCCTGGGCGTTGCCGGCATACGAGAGGAAATGGAGGCCCTGCAAAATGGCCTGGGAACCCTTCTGGGCGAAAGGGGTATCACCCTTTCAGGTGGTCAGCGGCAACGGCTCACCATTGCGCGCGCCGTGGTGGGGGATTTTTCAATCCTCATACTGGATGACGCCCTAAGCATGGTGGATACCCGTACCGAAGAGGGAATCCTGAACCGGGTCCTGGATCTTCGGCGGGATCGAACCAATGTGATCGTTTCCCACAGGGTTTCCACCATTCGCCGGGCGGATCGGATATTTGTTTTTGACCGGGGCCGGTTGAAAGAGGACGGGACCCACGAAAGCCTGATTCTTCTGGGAGGGGTCTATGCTGCTCTCTACGAAGAACAGCTTTTGAGGGAATCTCTTGAAAACGGAGGCGTGAACTCGCCATGATGGGGGAATACGGGTATGCTGAGGAAGGCAAGCTGGGAAAGCCTTACAACCTCAAGTTGATGAAAAGGTTGGCTCATTTTGCGTGTCCTTACACAAAAAAGGTTGTGGCAGGACTTCTGCTGTCGATCCTGGTGGCCCTGTTTGATCTATGCGTGCCGTATTTGACCAAGATTGCCATTGATCGGTATATCCTGGTCTCCTGGTATGAAATAAGCGGGAGGATGGTATCGGATTCTGCCTACGGGGAATTGAAACAACGCTATGGGTCCCTCATGGATAAAAGCGCTGTCTCTTCCGTTTACTACATCTCCAACCTGAACTTGAAGAAGATCGACCCCGCGGATATACACCGTCTCAAAGATCAAGGGCTGCTCGGTTCCAAACGTTTTTACCGGATCGGACCGGGCCGGGACATCACCCGATGGTTCCAGGAAGATCAGGGTAAGGGCACGGCGCACCGTGCCCTTACCCTGATCTTCCTGGAACCATCGGGTGATGTCCCGGCC
>JAGHDR010000352.1 GCA_021159825.1 Deltaproteobacteria bacterium
GTATTTGTATGGGGGCGTGTCCGGAACGGATTATCTCCTTTAAGAATTACTCCGTGGGCATGATCGGCAACATGATCAAATCCATCAACGTCCCGGAAGAAGATGAGGAAAAACCGAGAGTGATCTGCCTCATCTGCGAGAACGACGCTTTGCCGGCTCTGGATATGGCCGGCATCAAGCGCATGAAGTGGAGTCCCTATGTGCGGTTTGTTCCCATGCGGTGCCTGGGCTCCATGAACCTGGTCTGGATTGCAGATTCCCTGTCACGGGGCATTGACGGCATTTTGCTTATGGGATGCCGCCACGGAGATGATTACCAGTGCCATTTTATAAAAGGGAGTGAACTGGCCAACACGCGGCTCAGCAAAGTATCGGAGACATTGGACCGGCTGGCCCTGGAATCGGATCGGGTGAAGTTTGTAGAAGTGGGCATTACCGATTATGACAAGATTCCCCAGATTGTCGATGACTTCATGAAAACCATCGAGGAAGTGGGTCCCAACCCGTATAAAGGCTGGTAAAGAACTCGGTGATTAGGTGTTAGCCTGACAACTGACAACTGACAACTGACAACTGATACCTATATCAAAGGGGTTTGTTTATGGAAAATATGGTGGGCTACAATCCCTCCTTTGCCGAGGAGGTTTTCCAGAATGTACATTCTGGGGATAAAATTAAAATGTGTATGAATTGTGGTGTTTGCGCAGCATCCTGTCCGTTGCGGGAACACATGGACTATCCGCCGAGGCAGATATTCTCCCTGATTCGGGCCGGAAAAAGGGAAATGGTACTCGGTAGCGAGGCCATCATGCTGTGTACCTCTTGTTATGCCTGTGTGGTGAAGTGCCCCAGGTCCATCCCCGTGATTGATATCATGCATGGGTTGGCTCATTATGCCCTCACTAAGGGATATATGCCGCGGGTGGAAACGGCGCGATTCGGAACGGAATTCTGGAAACAAGTGTATCGGCTGGGCCGGGTGGACGAAAAAGATCTTCCCAGACGGGTGTTTTTTGCCGGTGGCTTTGTGGAAGGGATTAAAAAGATGCTTAGCTTCATGGACATCGGTATCAAGTTGATGCTTCATCGGCGCATGAAGCTGCTGCCTGAACGAAAAATCAAAGGGGTTAAATCCCTTCAGAAGATGCTGAACAAGGCGGAAGTGTTGGAGAAAGGGGGGGCGGTGCGATGAAATATTTCTTGTATTGGGGATGCAGTCTGGAAGGAAGCGGCGCTAATTTTCTGGTTTCCCTCAAACCCCCCTGTGAAGCTCTGGGCATGGAGTTCCTGGAGATAGAAGACTGGAACTGCTGCGGCGCCAGCGTGTCCTATGCGGGCGCCGGTGATCTGGCCATCAAAGTGCTGAACGCACGGAACCTGGCCATTGCGGAAGCCGAGGGTGGTTACGATGTGGTGGCGCCATGCAGTTCGTGTTACATCCAAATGATCAAGGTGAACCACGAGATCAAGGAGAACCCCAAACTGTTGGACGAGGTGAACGCCTGCCTGTCGGAGGGGGGGCTCAAGTATGATGGCACCTTGAACGTGCGGCACATTCAGGACGTGCTCTATAACGACATCGGTGTGGACAAAATCAAGGAAAGGGTCGTTAAACCTTTAACCGGGCTCAAGGTAGCCGGTTACGTGGGTTGCCAGTCGGTCCGGCCCTATGGGGAATATGACAGCGTCAACAAGCCCGTGGTGCAGGATCGCCTCCTTGAGGCCCTGGGCGCGGAAGCGGTGCCTTTTCCCAGCAAAATCAAATGCTGCGGATCCGGCATCTTTCTGCCGGAGATGGATTACTGCATGGTGCTGGTCAAGAATATCCTGGAAGACGCTTTGAATCACGGTGCTGAACTCATTTCCACCGTTTGCCCTATGTGTGCCATGAACCTGGAACTGTACCAGGGCAGGATCAACGACAAATACGGTACCGATTTTGATGTGCCCATCGTCTATCTGACCCAGTTGATGGCGGTTGCTTTCGGCATGGATATGAAAAAAGATGCCGCACTCAATTACAATGTCATTCCACCGGAACGCGTGATCCGGGCGGCCATCGGCTGATTGCCGGGGACAATTTAAAGAAACCGTAACCAAATCCCCGGCGAGTTCGTTTTTGGGGATTTGGTTTTCTTTTTTATAACGGAGAAAAACATGACCGATCAGAAAACACCTAAATGTCACTACTGTGACAGCGAAATGAAAAAATGGGCCGTGCCCGCCGATTCCACTTGGGGCACCGAATTTTTATGGGTATGCTTTAATGATGATTGCGCTTACTTTCAAAGGGGTTGGGACCACATGATGAAAACCCAGGAGATCAAGGCCTCATACCGAAACAGCGTGAGCCCTGAAACCGGAAACCGAAGCCCCCTTCCCTGTTGGTCGTATGATGCGCTGAGAGATCGGATTATCGAGGATTAGGAATTCCATGGCTAAAATCGGAAGAAACGAGCCCTGCCCCTGCGGCAGTGGCAAAAAATTCAAGCATTGCCATTTGGGCAAGGAAGATCAATTGGCCCAGGAAAGCGCCGGCGGTGAGTTCTCCCCCGAGGATAGCGCGCGCATAACGGCTTTGCCGCAGGTCTCATACGGTCGTTCCCGGGAGATGCTTGAAGGCCTAGACATCAAGAAACTCACGGGATCTTCGGCCGGCGTGAAATTTGTTGATCTGGCTGTCTATAAGGGGCTCGATCTGGCAGATGCGCGGCGCCCTGAAAAAGACGGAGTGGGCGTCGGCGGGGTTTTGATCAATATATTCAAAACAAAAATCAGCGATCCGGATCATCTCTATCTGGCCATTTCCCCCGAAATCAACGATAGCGTCCTCATCCACCAACTGGCCCATGTGTTGGACTACCTGGGTGGTTCCAAACTCATGCCGGGTTTGGCAAAACCCCTCAGTTTTGATGTGGGCGTACCCGGCGAACACCTGGAGCATCCCCATGAGTATGGTTACTGGCTGACCTACCTGCAAAAGGAATTTGATGTGCAGCTGGATGCCGATGACACCATTGTATCCTTTCTATTTGAAAATGATATGCTCATCAAGGGCAGGGATATTGATCAGAAGAACCAGGTTCTCCTGAGATCCAAATCAGAGCGCATGATGCGGTTTATGAGTGAGAAAAGCGCGGAAATCGATGCCCTCATCTGCGAACGCTCCGGATATATCGGAAGCCGGGTGAATCAGGATTGAACCTGAAACCTTAACCGAAGATATTTGAGATCTGAAAAACGAATATCGAACAAAAAATATCAAAGGAAAGCTGTCCAAGGACAACGATATGAAAATTCCACTGCTTGATCTTAACGCGCAACTAAAAGAAATTGAAAACGATGTAAAGAACGCTGTTATTGAAGTCATCGACTCCACCCGCTACATTATGGGACCCAAGGTGGAAGCCCTCGAAAACGAAATTGCCGCCTATACGGGTGTTAAATACGGCACAGGCGTTTCATCCGGTACGGATGCCCTGCTGGTTTCCCTCATGGCCCTGAACATTAAACCCGGTGACCTGGTGATTACCACGCCCTTTTCCTTTTTTGCCACCGCCGGCGTTATCGCCAGATTGAATGCGGTACCGGTGTTTGTGGACATCGACCCCGATACCTACAACATGAGCCCCGATGCTCTGAAAAAATGGTTTGAAAGCCATGCGGAAGAAGCCCATCGCGTCAAAGCCATTATCCCCGTTCACCTCTACGGTCAGTGCGCTCATATGGATCCCATCTGTGAGCTGGCCGATACGCACGGCATCCCCATTGTTGAAGATGCGGCCCAGGCAATCGGCGCTGAATACCCATCCGCATCCGGCCAAAAGAAGGCCGGGAGCATGGGGGCCCTCGGTTGTTTTTCTTTTTTCCCCAGCAAGAACTTGGGCGGCATTGGTGACGGCGGCATGGTAGTCACCAATGACCCGGAATTGAACGACAAGCTCAAAATGCTCAGAAACCACGGGGCCAAACCCAAATACCACCATGCCGTGATCGGCGGCAATTTTCGTCTGGACCCCATACAGGCAGCGGTCCTCCTGGTGAAATTGCCCCATTTGGACCAATGGCACACCATGAGACAGCAGAATGCCGCTTATTATGATGAGAAGCTGAAGGACCTCGACGTCAAAACCCCGCTTGTCGCTTATGAACGAAACCACCACATTTACAACCAGTACGTGATCTCTGTTCCCGAAAAGCGGGATGATCTGCGACAATTCCTGTCCGGCAACAACGTCAGTACCGAAATCTACTACCCGGTCTCCTTCCACATGCAGGCCTGTTTCAGCGAACTGGGCTACCGGGAAGGCGATTTCCCCAATAGCGAATATGCCGCCCGGCACACCATTGCCCTACCGGTGTATCCTGAATTGACCCACGAAATGCAGGATTACGTGGCGGACAAAATCCGTGTTGGACTTTAACGAACGGCATATTTCCCAATGATCCCAATTTCAAGCGAGTAGCAGTGATCCTTTGTGTTTCAGGGGACACAATACTTAATTATTGAATTTCTATAGAATCCCTGCCTGGTCTTTTCCCGAAAGCTTCTCACCAGAGACGCACAAACACCTGGTCTCCCCTTTTCTCAGCCCGAATTTTTTCCATATGTCTTAAGGTGGCCAGTTCCCGTTCCAACTGGGAGGCTGTTATTTTACCCTTAAGCCGCTCCAGAAGCCCGGGTCGTGGGATGCCCCCGGTCTCCTTCAATATTTCTAGAATTTGAGTCTGTAGTTCGGTAATGGCCAATCCTCCCGTATGTTTTTCAAAGGACTTGGCGCTGTATACCGTCCAGGGATCGCACGCGCGCGCCGGAGACAGCGCATCCATGTAACAATCCTCACATAGAATTTGCCCCGAATATTCCATTTCATCGCCTTTTTCAATGGCTGTCTTACACCGTTCGCAGTTCATCTGTACCTCCTCTCACGACTTCCAGAGCAACCGACTCATAAAATTACAGAATACGGTTTCGTTTGAAAATTTGCAACATTCCAGTTCCCGTTTTTAAAATTTCACTTAGATTTATCGCAGCTAAGTTTTGTTTTATCTATTGTTTCAATCCGTTGATCCCCTTGATTCACCCTTAATTTATCTATCGCCGGGCGCCAGGGTATGGGTCAGAATATTTATTGCCGGCAAAGCGGTTTTCGTGGTAGAAGGACTCGGTTAGAATATTTCCTTCATTTTCAGCGACACAACACCCTAATATGAACTCAGTTCACTCTCTGCGATATCCTCACCGTTTCAAGACCTTCAACATGTTTTTCTTTGCCTTCTTCCTTTCAACAATGGCGTTGAGCACCCTGTTCCGGGGCGATGTTCCCAGTGCCCAAGCAGGGGAAACGAAGTCCCGGTTTATTTACATTGTTAAAAAGGGGGATACACTGGGGGGGGTCGCTCTTCACTATAAGGTCTCCATCAAGGCGTTGCGAAAGTGGAACAAACTGTCCGGCGACAAAATTTTTAAAGGACAGCGCCTGCGAATAAAATCCGACCCCTTTGGTTTTTATATCGTCAAAAGCGGTGACACCCTTTCCGAAATAGCCCTTCAATCGAACGTTCCCATTTCCCGACTGCGGGAATTGAATCGTATTTCAGGGGATCGGATCTACACGGGTCAGAAACTCAAGCTGGGTTCAGCCCGAGCGCCTGCCAAAAGGCCTCTCTTCCATGTGGTTCGAAAGGGAGAGGCCCTATGGGATATCGCGAGACAATACAACCTTTCCATTTCCGAAATCAAAAAGCGAAATCACTTAAAAACAGACGTCATTACGCCCGGCATGTCCCTTAAGCTGTGCGAAATTGCAGAAAAGGAAACCGCTGAAGAAGTTGAAGAAGAACGGTTTGAGTATAGGGTCAAGCCGGGGGACAACCTGTCCACCATTGCACAGCGCTTTGATGTGGCTGTGAGCCTTCTCAGACAACTTAACGGTCTTAAAAAGAACCGGATTTATCCGGGGCAGACCCTGCAGCTGCGGCCATCTTCATTGGACGAAGCAGTATATGTGGTGCGTTCGGGAGAGACATTGTCTTCAATTGCCCTCAAATACCGAATGAACATCTCAGAGATAAAGCGCATCAACGACATTGACGGCAGTAAAATTGTGGTGGGGCAGGAGTTGCGTCTCAAAGCAACGAAACCCCACGTTCATATTGTGGAATGCGGCGATGCACTATGGGAAGTGGCGCAAGCCTATGGCATGAAAGTAGTGGATATCAAAAAGCTCAACGGGCTGACCTCCGACCGAATTTATCCGGGGCAGGAGCTTCAGTTGGGGACAAAACCGGCCAAGAGTTTTGGTGTCTATACGGTCAAAAAGGGCGATCACTTGGGCAGAATCGCCCGTCTCCATCAGATGAGTGTGGCGGATTTGAAACGATTGAACAACATGCGCACCGCCCTGATCCATCCCGGGGATCAATTGAAGGTCAATCCCCTGCTGCGCAAAGGAAGGGAATGGCTCAAAATCAGTGAGATCAACTGGAATGACCTGATGGGCTCCTCCGGGGGGTTCAAAAAAATTAACATCGGAAACGGGCCCTATTACGGCAGTCGCCCGAAGGCATCCCGCCAGAAGAATCGTCGGTATTATGAGAGCGCCCCCCTGTCACTCTGGAATACCTTCAAGCGTGCCCGAAAACTCCTGGCGGCGTTTGATGCAAAGATTTCCCGATTGGTACGTCTCAGCGACCGCCTGGAAGGATGGCATATTGTGCTGGATCCGGGGCACGGCGGCCTGGATCCGGGCGCTGTGGTGGCCAATCTGGACGGCAACGGCAACAAGGTGTATGTAATTGAAGATGAATATGTATACGACACTGCTCTGCGGGTATATGTCATGCTCCGCCTGCACGGGGCCGATGTGACCCTGACCCTGCTGAGCCCCAATCATCTGATTCGACATTCAGACCCGCCGGTTCAGACCTTTGTCAATGAAAAAAACGAGGTTTATAACAGCCAGGAATTCAACAAAGGAAATAAAAAGGCCCATTGGCCGAAGGGTGGCCGTAACGGAAACCTTTCCCGCCGCGTGGATATCGCAAGGAAGGCTTTCAAGAATGTGCCTCAAAACCGGCGCATTTTTCTATCCTTTCATGCGGATATCGATCTCAGTGCACCCAACGCCCCCCTGGTTCTGTATTATCGAAACCGGAGAACCGGGAAGGCGGATCGTGCATCGAAACATTTTGCAAAATCCATGCAGCCTTTTCTGGGAGCGGGAACCGTCATTCGCGGTCAGAACCTCTTGGTACTGCGAAACAATCCGGCCCGCA
>JAGHDR010000275.1 GCA_021159825.1 Deltaproteobacteria bacterium
AGGAAGTAGAGAAAGCTATTTCCGAACTCGGTATAAAGGTAATAGAAATTCCTCGTGAGGCACTTTTTTTAGCAGGCAAAGCATTCCTTAAATACAAAAGGAACAAGGGAATCAAAAAGTCTCCCCTACCTGATTTCTTTATTGGAGCACATGCAACTGTGTCAAAATTTAATTTGATAACCAGAGATGCCGCAAAATATAAACCATATTTCTCATCGCTCAAGCTAATACATCCGGATAAAGAGACGACATCAAATAGGGCGTAATTCCGGGGACACGATACTAAACTTTTCAAACCTCATACTGTTCGCGAATCCAGTCCTGATAGGCCCCGCTCCTGACGCGCTCAATCCATGACGAATGTTCCAGATACCATGCAAGGGTTTTCTCGATTCCCGATTGAAAAGACTCCTCCGGCATCCATCCCAGGTCCCTTTGCAATTTGGTGGAATCAATGGCATACCGCCGGTCGTGTCCGGGCCGGTCTTTTACGTAGGTGATCAACGTCCGCCTGGAAGGCTTACCTTTCATGGCGGGGAGATCATCGATCAAATCGCAAATGGTCTCCACAATGCGAATATTTTCCATCTCGTGGTTTCCGCCGACATTATAGGTCTCCCCCCTCCCCCCGCTTTTCATAATCGTCCACACAGCCGTGCAGTGGTCCAAAACGTAGAGCCAGTCCCTGACATTCAGGCCGTCCCCATAGATGGGAAGGGGCTTGTCTTCCATGGCATTGAGGATCACAAGGGGAATCAGCTTTTCGGGAAACTGGTAGGGACCGTAGTTATTGGAACAGTTGCTTATGGTGATGGGCAGGCCGTAGGTTTCGTGATAGGCCCGAACCAGGTGATCGGAAGAAGCCTTTGAAGCGGAATACGGACTGTTGGGCTGATATGGCGTGGCTTCCATAAAGAGTCCTTCCTTCCCAAGGCTTCCAAACACTTCGTCGGTGCTGATATGGTGAAACAATTCAACCTGCGCCTGGTGGTTACGGGACGCTTCCAGCAGATTGAAGGTCCCCACGATGTTGGCCTGGATAAAAGCGCCGGGGCTCACAATGGATCGGTCCACATGGGATTCGGCGGCAAAATGGCAGACCGAATCCGGATGGTATTCATCAAAAAGTCCATCCATTCGTTCCCTGTCGCAGATATCCGCTTTAACAAAAACGTACCGATCACCGAATTTTTCTTTAATCTCCTTAAGATTCTCCGGATTCCCCGCATAGGTCAGGCTATCCACATTGATGACCCGTCCCTCAAAATCGCTTTCACCCAGAAGATAACGAATAAAATTAGACCCAATAAAACCGCATCCGCCGGTTACCAGCATATTTTCCATCATTTCACCCCACCTATCAAACGAAGCTTGAACAAGTTAACAAATTGAATCAAATCGGTCCGCCAATCCCGCATAATATTGAGGCCTTCATCTTTCAACCGTTGATTTTCCAGGATCGCGTTGGCCGGCCTTTTTGCGGGTGTGGGATAATCACGGGTGGTACAGGGGACAAAAGCGTTTGGGACCTCCATTTCATCAAGAAACGTGGTGGCCAGTTCGTACCAGGTGCAATGCCCTTCCGATGTGGCGTGAAACAGTCCGTTAACATCGGCATCCAAAACGGTTGCAATCTGCTCCGCCAACCGATAAGACCATGTGGGAGAACCGAACTGGTCATGAACCACCTGGATCTCTCTTTCCGGATCACCGAGCGCCAGCCTCAACATGGTTTTCAGAAAGTTCCGTCCGTTTATCCCATAAAGCCAGGCCGTTCTCAGAATGCTGTAACGGTCTGTTTCCTCACAAACCGCTTTCTCCGCCTCCAGCTTCGTGAGACCATAATAGGAAATGGGGTGGGTGTTATCCGTTTCCGTGTAATGATCAGGGACCGGTTTTTTCCCGTCAAACACATAGTCCGTGGAAATATGGATCATCCGTGCCCCCCGTGCTCCGGCAGCTGACGCCAGATTCTTGGGCCCTTCCACATTGACCTTCCAGGCCGGTTCCTTTTCGGTTTCGCAGTCATCCACCCGGGTGAACGCCGCGCAGTTCAGGATCACATCCGGCTTCAACGCCTTCACAAACGCGTTCACCGCCGTTCGGTCGGCGATATCAAGGGCTTTTGAACCCACCGGAGTCACTTCGTGGCTTTTTTTCAGAACCGTTGTGCAATCCCGACCCAACTGTCCGGCGCCACCCGTAATCAAAATTTTCATATATTATCCTTAAACCGGCACCGGCGCCTGATCGGGAAATCCCATGATGACTTTGGTACCCTTTCCAGGCTCACTGTCAATTCGGACATCCCCGCCATGCTCCCCAACGATACGCTTTACGAGGCACAGCCCCATCCCCACACCAACCGCTTTGGTGGTAAAAAACGGATCAAAGACATAGGGCATATCTTTTTCCGAGATACCGGCGCCGTTGTCTACAATCTCCATTAACAAGCCGTTTTGCCCCTCCGATAGGAAAATCGTCACTGACACTTCATTACCTTTAGAAAATTCCATCGCGTTGAGCAGAACTTCGTAAATCGCCCTTCTGAAAAGCGCCGGGTCAACCGCGAACTCCACCACGGAAAGCGCTAAAGACCATGTGACACGCATTGAAAGTTCGGCCGCTTTTGCCTGAAGTTGGGCCATTTCCTTTTCAAGAATCGCTGCGATGGAGACCTGCACCGGTTTAGCCGCTGGAATCCGGGTGTATTCACTCACAACCCTTACAATCGCTTCAAGCCGCTCGGCATCGCTCAAAATATTTTTCAAGTAGACGGCGATGGACGAATTTTCATCCATTTTATTGAGAATTCGCATGGCAAAACCACCGATACTCATGACAGGATTGCGTATCTGATGGGCAACGGCCGTGGCCAGCAGCGTCAACCCTTCCGCCCGCTCGCGCTCCAGGCGGTGTTTTTCCCTCAAAACCTGCTTTTCCCGGTCATGGAGCAATTGAATCTCCGTTACGTCATGAAGAATCACGACGATACCGGCGATCTGTTCATTCTCCCTGAAAAAAGACCCCGTGATGGATAATTGAAGCGTCTTGCCGCCCGGTTGAACATAGGGGACCCTGCGATGGAGATTGACCATCTTCTCGTTTATCACATCCAGTATGACTTGATTAAAGGCCTGATTTCTTGAATCCTCCAGAAACAAATCACCCCAGCCCTTGCCTTCAAACATGCGGCAGGCATAACCCAGGATCCCGGAAGCCGCATTATTACTGGTGACAATTTCTCCATCCGGGTTAATGACCAGAAGGCCTACCGGGATGCTTTCCAGAATATTATGGAGGATGATCGGTTTAATGTTGAACCTCCTGTTTTGTGGTGAATTGCCAAAAAAAATTCAATCAGTGTTGGGCCTTTTCCAGCACTTTCAACCGCTCGCGGGCTTTCCGGGCATATTCGCTATCCGGATGTTTTTCCAAGATTTCCTTATAC
>JAGHDR010000345.1 GCA_021159825.1 Deltaproteobacteria bacterium
GGGTGGTACACCTCAAGGGACAGTGTCTCAGTCCGCCCCCATGTCCAGGGAGGAAGAATTGAAACGTCTGAAAGACCAAGTCAATCAGTTGCAGGAGCAGATAAAGGCCATTGAATAGAAACGTTTTAATGCGTATAAAAATACCGGAGGTTCACAATTTATGGCAAAGGAAAATTTAAGCCAAGAGGATCAGCATAAAATACAGGATGTTGTGATCAAAGAAAGTCTAAGCCGAATCAAACATAAAATCCTTGTGATGAGCGGTAAGGGAGGCGTTGGGAAAAGCAGTGTCGCGGCCTATCTGTCCGTGGCTTTAGCCAAGCGGGGATATAGGGTAGGGCTTATGGATGTGGATCTTCACGGACCCAGCATCCCGCGTATGCTGGGCCTCAAGGGCAGTCTGGGACAGAGCGCAGCCAGCGGAAAGGCGCTCCCCGTCAATTACCTCCCCAATATGGAAGTGATTTCTATTGAGCCCCTTCTGGGGGACAACAAGGATGCCGCCACCATCTGGCGAGGGCCCCTCAAGATTGGAGTGATTCGGCAGTTTATATCCGATATAGAGTGGAATGATCTGGACTACATGGTCATTGATTCACCGCCGGGTACCGGGGATGAACCCCTGACCGTAGCCCAAACCATTCCCGACGCGTTGGCCCTGATTGTGACAACACCTCAGGAGGTTTCTTTGGCGGATGTACGAAAATCCATCAATTTCTGCCGCCAGGTCAATATGGAAATTTTGGGCCTTGTTGAAAATATGAGCGGCCTGACATGTCCGCACTGCGGCAAAACCATTGAGCTGTTCAAAACTCATGGTGGTATGCTGACCGCAAAAAAAGAAGGCCTTACTTTTTTGGGAACGCTCCCCCTTGAGCCCCGAATTGTCATGGACAGCGACGTCGGGGATGTGGGGTTCCTGGATGACGGCGAACTCCCCATCGCACAGGAATTCAATAAAATGGTGGATAAGATCGTTCAGTTGAACGAGAATAGGGCAAAAACGATCCCGGAGGCGCCAACAGAGCTTCCGGTCATTAAAAAAGGCACTGATGGTGCTAAAATACTGGTTGTACCCGTGAGCAATGGAAAGTTATCGGCTCATTTCGGACATTGCGACCACTTTGCATTTATCGAAACTCAAAATGGAAAGATCGTGAAAACGGAAATGCGTAATCCACCAGCCCATGAACCGGGAGTATTGCCGCAGTGGCTTTACGAACAGGGAACAAATGTGGCGATTGTGGGCGGGATGGGCGAAACGGCTCAGCAGCTTTTGCGCGGTAATGGCATCGAGGTTATTATAGGCGCACCCATGGATTCTCCGGAGTCGCTGGCAAACCAGTATCTCACCAATAATCTGATATCGGGTGAAAATAGCTGTGATCATTGATTACGGGGCACTCCAGTGACGGGTTCCCATGCAGGGAGAAAAAGGAACGGATGGACGACAAACTAGATGACTTCATAGATGGATTGCAAAACCGGATTTTTCAGGAAACCCGAACAGCCTATGGAGATCTCGCTTTTGAACGCTGGCAAAACCTCCTGTATATGGGCACTATGGATAAGCCTGACGGATATGCGCGGGTTACCGGTTCATGCGGGGATACCATAGAAATTTTTTTGAAGTTTGCAAAAGACCATGTTCAAAAAGCTTCATTCCAAACCGATGGGTGTGGCACAAGCGCCGTATGCGGATCGTTTGCTGCGGAAATGGCGCTTGACAAAACTCCGGAGGACCTGGTGGAAGTTACCGGCGAAAAAATTCTTGAAATTCTGGGCGGTTTCCCCAAAGAAGATGAACACTGCGCTTTCCTGGCAGCAGAAACCCTTCAGGAAGCTCTCAATGATTACATGATGAAACTGAGAGCCGACAACCAAAGGAGAACGGAATGATTATCAGTGTAGCAAGTGGAAAGGGCGGTACGGGAAAGACCACAGTCGCCACCAATCTGGCGGTTTCCCTTGAATCCAAAGTCCAGATCCTGGACTGCGATGTAGAAGAACCTAATGCCCACCTCTTCATCAAACCCCATATGGAAGAAACCCGGACCATCACCACCCCGGTACCGGAGGTGGACATGGAAAAATGCAACCTTTGCGGGAAATGTGGTGAAATTTGTCAGTTCAGAGCCATCCTGGTCATTGGGGAGACCGTGCTGCCCTTTGTTGAGATGTGCCATAGCTGCGGCGGTTGTATGGAGGTCTGTCCCGAAAAGGCCATCACTGAGACAACGCGGGAGTTGGGCCGCATCGAAAAAGGGCATCGCAATGGTTTGGAGTTTATTCATGGAAAACTGAGGATAGGCGAAGCCATGTCCCCTCCGCTGATTAAAAGCGTGCGGCAATACACGCGTTCTGACATGCTGACCATCATCGACGCTCCTCCGGGAACATCATGCCCCGTGATTGCGTCCATGAAAGGCGCGGATTTTGTGTTGCTGGTGACCGAGCCCACCCCTTTTGGCCTCCATGATTTGAAATTGGCGGTGGGGGCCGTCCGAATTCTCGGCATTCCCTGCGGGCTGGTCATCAACCGATCGGATATGGGGGATGATCGGGTTCTGGATTATGCCAAAAAGGAAAGCGTTCCGGTTTTGATGGAGATTCCCTTTGACCGAAAGATTGCCGAGGCGTACTCAAGGGGCGACATGATTGTGGAAGCCATGCCGGAATGGAAAGAAAAATTTGTCCAACTGTACCATGA
>JAGHDR010000252.1 GCA_021159825.1 Deltaproteobacteria bacterium
ATTTACCACTCTTTGACAGCCGACACACGCCTCGACAATTTTGTGACATGCGCCGCCATTAAATCCACACCCTTTTTTGTTCATAAAAGAACATTCCTGACCCTCTTTTACTGTTGTGCAAAGCATTTTAATTACATCCTCTCCAATATTTTTTTAAACCCGGACTTGTATCTTATGGAACCTCGATTGTCAAGAAAAATAGACATGAAATTTGGAATTTCAGGAAAAAAATAAACGTAGGGGCACCGTGCCCCTACAGGTTGATGCTGAGCCCCAGCTCCTTCAGCTGTTTCGGGTCTACCGGGGAGGGTGCTACCGTAAGGGGGCATGTCCCGCTGGTGGTTTTGGGAAATGCGATGATTTCCCGGATGGAATTGACCCCGGCCATAATCGCCACAAGACGATCAAACCCCAATGCCATGCCGCCGTGGGGGGGGGCGCCGTGTTTCAGGGCATCAATCAGAAATCCGAATTTAGAGCGTGCTTCCTCCGGTGAAATGCCCAATGCCTCAAAAACCGTCTCTTGAATTGACGCATTGTGAATCCTGATGCTGCCGCCACCGATTTCCGATCCGTTCAAAACCAGGTCATATGCCCTGGCCCTGACTTTCCCCGGGTGCTCCAGGAGTAATTCCAGATCTTCCTCCACAGGGGCCGTAAACGGGTGATGGACCGCCACAAACCTGCCGGCGGCGTCATCATATTCCAATAGCGGGAAATCCGTCACCCAGACGAAAGCGTGTTCCCCTTCCTTTATCAATTCTTCGCGCTGTGCCATTTCCAGGCGGAGTGCGCTCAGTGCGGCGTTGGCAATGGCTGGCTGATCCGCCACCATCAGGATCAGGTCACCCGGGACAGCATCAAGGCGCCCATTGAGGGCAAGCTTCGTTTCATCGTTAAAAAATTTCGCCACAGGTGATTGCCACTTATCCGCTGCGATCTTGATCCATGCCAGACCTTTGGCCCCGTTGGCGGTGGCAACCAGGGATATTTCGTCCAGCATCTTTCTCGAGTAGTTAGCGGCCGCATTCTTCACGCAAATGGCCTTAACCATACCGCCGGTGGCAACAACCCCTTTAAAAACCTTGAAATCCGATTGGTCCGCGATGTCGGTGATGTTTACAAGTTCCATGGCAAACCGCAAATCCGGCCGGTCCGTACCAAAGCGATTCATGGCATCCTGATAGGTCAGGTGGGGGATGGGGGACTCGATTTTTGTGTCCATGATGCGGGTGAAAAGCGCCCCCATCATGCCTTCAAAAATATCCATGACGGCTTTTTCATCAACAAAGGCCATTTCCAGGTCCACCTGGGTAAACTCCGGTTGCCGGTCCGCCCTGAGATCCTCGTCTCTGAAACATCTGACCACCTGATAATACCGATCAAACCCCGCGACCATCAGAAGCTGTTTAAAGAGCTGGGGAGATTGGGGAAGGGCGTAAAACATGCCGCGATTGATTCGGCTGGGCACCAGATAATCCCTGGCGCCTTCAGGGGTGCTCTTGGTGAGTATGGGCGTTTCCACTTCCATGAAACCCCGTTCGTCCAAATATGCTCTGATGAAGGAGGCGATGGCATGACGTTTTCTGAAATTCTCAAAAATCTGCGGTCTGCGAAGTTCCAGATAACGGTATTTCAATCGAAGGCTTTCAGATGCATCCACAGCCCCATCCACCTGGAACGGGGGTGTTTCAGTCAGGTTGAGGATTTTCACCTCTTCCACTTTAATTTCGATTTCCCCGGTGGGGAGATCTCGGTTTTCCCGGCCTTCGAGTCTGGGAACCACCGTGCCTTTGACAGCCAAAACCCACTCATTTCGTAGAACATGAGCCTTTTCATGGGTTGCGGCATTGACCTGGGGGTCAAAAACCACCTGGGTAATCCCTTCCCTGTCCCTTAAATCAATGAAAATGAGATTCCCCAGGTCCCGTCTTCTGTTCACCCATCCCATCAGGATGACGTCCCGGTCCACATGGTGTTGCCTGAGGGTGCCGCAGTTGTCGGTTCGTTTCCATTCCCCAAGAGAATCAATGGTTGGTATTTGGGTTTGTTCGTTTTTCATTTTTAAAGCATGTCCTTTAAAGTCGATACCAAATTGTTAAAACCCACATCGATCTGTTCCCCGGTGTTCATGTCCCGCAAAACGGCCTTTTTTGCGGCTGCTTCGTCGTCTCCCACAATCAGGACGTTTTGGGCGTCCAACCGGTTGGCCTTTTTCATCTGCGATTTGAGGCTTTTTCCCCCGTAATCCAGCTCCACCCAGAGTCCCTGCTTCCGCAATGCCGTCATCCATTGGAAGGCCGGCAGACTGACGTTTTCGCCGAGGGCGGCGATAAAAAGGTCCGGTTTTCGGAGTTCCGCCGGTTTTGACGCCTCCAGGAGCGCGACCACTCTTTCAATACCCACGGCAAACCCGATGGCGGGATGATCAGGACCGCCGAGGGTTTTGACCAGGCCATCGTACCGACCTCCCCCGGCAACGGCATTTTGGGCGCCCAGGTGCTCGGTCTGAATTTCAAATGTGGTTCGGTTGTAATAATCAAGCCCCCTGACAAGCCGGTCGTTCACTTCAAAGGGGATGTTTAATGCATCAAGGGTTGCCTTGAGTGATCCAAAATGGTCTCGGCAGTCCCGGCAAAGAAATGCGGGTATGGCGGGTGCGTTTTGAACAACGGACTTGCAGGTTTCCACTTTGCAATCAAACACCCGCAAAGGGTTTAACTGGGCCCGTTTTTGACAATCGGCGCAAAGGGATGAGGTCCTTTCGGCCAGATAGCGTTTCAGCTTTTCTTTAAAATCCGGCCGACAATCCGGGCATCCCAACGAATTAAGATGCAGGGTGAGGTCCCGCAATCCGATCATCTCAAAAAAATACATGGCCAGAATGATTATTTCGGCATCGCTTTGGGGGCCCGGATCGCCGAAAAGTTCAACATTAATCTGATGAAATTGTCGAAATCGGCCCTTTTGAGGTCGTTCATGCCTGAACATGGGCCCCATGGCATACAATTTTTGTATGGGATAATTCCGGTACAACCGGTGTTGAATATAGGCCCTCACCACTGACGCGGTGGCCTCCGGCCGCATGGTCAGTCCCCGTCCTTTGATATCTTCAAAGGAGTACATTTCCTTTGACACGATGTCGGTTTCCCGGCCGATGCCGCGGCTGAAAAGCGCTGTTTTTTCAAGAACAGGGGTTTTGATTTCCCGGTATCCAAATGTGGAAAACAGCGCCCGGGCGTTGGTTTCAATTTCCTGCCATCGGGCTGATTCTTCGGGAAGGATGTCCTTAAAGCCTTTTAATGTTGTAAATTCCAATGGATTATGTACTCCGAAATACTACAAAAATATTTTTCCAGGGTGATTACTCGATTGTGATTTTTTTGGCGATTTTCTTTTTTTTTGGTGCGCTCTTTTTTTCCAGGGTTTCTATTTTTGAATCCAACAGAGTTCTTACAGCTTTGAGCAGTTCAATGCGCGACCGTTCAAGGTGTTCTATGAATTCCGGTGCATTCCTGAACAAATCTTCCAGGCCCTGAAAAAACTTTCCCAAAGGGCATAATACTTTGGCGCCACCCGCCTCGCTTTTCTTTTCGGCCACGACGAACTCCTTTTATACATCAAAATGAATCAACAAATACTGCCCTTCAAGGGTGGCTTTGAGCGAGTCCAGCGCCGCAACCTGCCGGGGAAGCATCACACTCCGTTTGAAGCCGCCGATGCGAACAATCAATTCATCAGCGATTTTGTGCAACGCCACATCCTTTTTTTCAATAAAAGGGAGTTTCATTTTTAATTGGTACTTTCCATCGATCTTGGTCAATTCGTAAGGTTTTCCCTTGAAAAACCGATCCAGCGGATCGCGCGCGCCGTATATCTGGTCCCCCAGGGCCTTAAGGGTGTTATAGCCCAGAACTTCATCTTTGAATAAATTCACCGGAAAAAGGGGTACCGGCTGAAAATAGGCTTCGGCTTCTTGCACATATCGTTTCTGGCTTTCCTGCCGGTTTTGAAAATAGGGTTCGTTGATCTCATCGGGCAACACACGATTCATGATGATGGCATCAATACTCATATTGTAGAGGCAAAAGTACATGAATGCCCGCTGGGTTTCTTTCAAAACGATTTTTTCAGGATTGGCGACCAGGCGCACGGTGGTTATTTTTGGATCCGTCAGAAGCGCATCAACGCCCTTGAGCTTTTCAAACAGGCGCTCAATGGCTTTGAAGTAGTCTTCACCCGGCAGGGGCACATCATAGAAGCGTTTGGCCATGGGCCGGGCATATTTGGCGATGGTTTTCTCAATTTTAAAAATTTTGTTAATGTACCATTCCAGTGTCGTGGGAACACTGATAAAGCGAAGTGATTCACCGGTGGGGGCGCAATCCAGCAGAACCACGTCAAAGCTGTTATCTTTGGCGTATTGGTTGATATGCAGGAGCAGTCCGACTTCTTCCATGCCCGGCAAAATGGCCAACTCCTCGGCGAGAATTTCATCGAGCCCGGTGGTGTTCAAGAGGGTGGAAAGATATTTGTGAATATCGCCCCAGTTTTTCTCAATCTCTTCCTGGATATCAATTTCCTGAATCCACAGGTTTTCCCCGACCTGGGCAGGTTGACCCTTGCTCTGGTTGATGAGGGTCTTTTCCATGTCAAAGATATCCGACAGGCTATGGGCCACATCCAGACTCATGATGACTGTTTTATTTCCGCGTTCGGCCGCTTTAATGCCTGTGGCCGCGGCCACACTTGTTTTTCCGACACCACCCTTGCCGGCGAAAAATATGATTCTCATGCTGTATTCTTTCTGATAGGCGAGCATTGCAGATCGAGTTAGAATATCACAACCGTCAAACTTTTTAAAGAAAAAGTGAGGGTCAATCAGATGTTTCATTAGTCGAAGATGGCCCGCACAAAATCGTCGGCATTAAAAGCCCTGAGGTCATCCATTTGTTCGCCGATGCCGATGAAACGGATGGGAATCTGAAGCTGGTTGGAGATTCCGATCACAATGCCCCCTTTTGCGGTGCCGTCCAGTTTGGTGAGGATAATGCCGGTCAGGCCCAACGCTTCCTGAAAGGCTTCTGCCTGTGAGATGGCGTTTTGACCTGTTGTGGCATCGAGGACGAGCCATACCTCATGGGGCGCCCCCGAAAGTTTTCGACCGATGATCCGGTTTATTTTCTGGAGCTCCTCCATAAGGTTGATTTGGGTATGCAGTCTTCCGGCCGTGTCTACCAGGACCACATCGATATTTCTTGAAATGGCGGCGGTCATGGCGTCGAAAGCAACGGCCGATGGATCAGCACCTGTGCCCTGTTTGATGACCGTGGCGCCCACCCGTTCTCCCCAGATGGTCAGCTGTTCCACAGCGGCGGCCCGGAAGGTATCCGCAGCAACCAGCATGACGGTTTTTCCCTCGCGCCGGTAACGGTTCGCTATTTTACCGATGGTGGTGGTTTTCCCGACCCCATTTACCCCCGCAACCATAATGACCAGGGGGGGGCCGGGTTTTGACGGTGCATTTTCAATCGGTTTTTGATCCAGTAAAGAGAGGATATGGTTTTTCAACATCTCTTTGAGTTTTGCCGGGTCTTTCAGCTCTTTTCTCGTCACTTTTTCCCGGACCGCATCCAGCAGGCTCTGGGTGGTAGCCACGCCGATATCGGATGTAAAAAGAATCTCCTCAAGCTCATCCATTAAGCTTTCGGTAATTTCTTTTTTGCCTGCAAAAAGGTTGTCAATCCGACCGGTGAAAGACGATCTGGTTTTTGTAAGGCCGTGACGAAGTTTTTTAAAAACCCCGTCTGCGGTGGTTTCAGGCTTGTTTTCATTTTCCCCGTAGACCGACGTATCATTGTCCACGGGGTTGGCAAGCTCAGGGCTTTGTGGTGTTTCCACCTCTTTGATTGTTGGGTCCTTCGGATGTTTTTTCTTTCTAAAAATGGCCATTTTGGGTTGTTCCTTGTTCAAGGTGTGGTTTTGAGAATAAGCTTTTGGGTTTTAGTTGGCGGCAAACCGGCCCTGCATACGCTGGATGTCAACGGCCACGAGTTTTGATATACCCTTGTTCTCCATGGTGATACCGAAAAGACAATCGGTGATGGCCATGGTTTTTCGGCTGTGGGTCACCATGATGATTTGGGATTCCCTTTTTATTTTGTTTAACAGGTCATTGAATCGATCAATATTGGCTTCGTCAAGAGGTGCATCCACTTCATCCAGGAGACAAAAAGGGCTAGGCTTGATCATGTAAATGGCAAAAATAAGGGACATGGCCACCAGCGCTTTTTCACCACCCGAAAGAAGGCCCATATGGCTCAAACGTTTTCCGGGGGGCTGTACCTCCACCAGGATACCGCTTTCAAGGGGTTTTTGTTCATCCGTCAGCCTGAGTCCGGCTGTGCCGCCGCTGAAGAGGATGGGGAAGATTTCTTTGAGTTTTTGATCCACCGCCAGAAAGGTTTTGTTGAATTTTTCCAGGGAGGTCCGGTTTATTTTTTTTATGGCGGCGTTTAAGGATTCTATGGAATTCAACAGATCCTGACGCTGCCCCAGAATAAAATCACGTCGTTCTTTGAGTGCTTCATATTCCCTGATGGCGGTCAGGTTCACTTCCCCCATATTATTCCGCACCGCTTTCTGATTTTCGATTTCTTCCTTTGCCGCTTGTTCATCGAAATCATCCTGCAGGAATTGTTTGTGGATTTCCCTCATGTTGACACAAAAATTTTCCTGAACCTTTTCCAACAGGTTGTTAATTCTGAACCGGATCTCGGACTGGGCCATTTTGCTGCTGTTGATCTCCTCAGTGAGGCGATCAATCTGATCTTTCAACTGAGAAACCCGATGTTCTTCTTCCCTGATGGCCTCCTTTCGGCTGCGGTAATCCAACTCCGAGTGACTCACGCGTTCCTCCGCCTGCCGTAATTCTTGATAAAGGCTTTTGAGGGTCTCTTTAAGGGCCTTTCCTTTCGCTTCACACGTCTGCCGGCGGTGTTGTCCGTGCTCAGTATCCTTTAAGATGGCCTCAAGCCTGTCCAGCGAGTCATCCAGGTAATTGTCGACCATATTCATTTCACGGGCTACGCCTCGCTGAGATTCCATGCGGAGACGACAATCCTCCCTGAGCTTTGAAGCCTTTTCGCGGGTGTGCTCAAATTCTGCTTCAGCCTCTTTTAATTCCAGTTCTTTTTCATGGAAATAAGCGGTTTCACGGGCTTGTTTTTCCCGGCTTTCGTGAAGCGCCGACTGTAACTTTTTCAGTTTTTCCCGCTGCTTTCCCTGATCGAGTTCCTTTTGTTTAAGGTCCTCTTGAATTTTTCGGGAAAGTTTTTCAGACTGATCCAGTTCCTGGCCCAGGCGAAACAGTATTTTATCCACATCGCTGATGTCGTCTTTGCATGACCATTTTTCGTCGGTCAACCGTTGAACCGCCTTTTGACTTTCTTCAATCTCAGCCAGAATGTCTTCCAGTTGAAAAGTCAGGTCTTCAAATTTTCGTTTGTGGGCGGCAACCTCCTTTTTCAAATCGACAATTTCCCTTTTTCTGGCCAGAAGGCCCCGTGAGGTATGGGAAAGCCGCCCGCCCGTGATGACGCCACGCTGATCCACCAGGTCTCCTTCAAGGGTGACAAAACAGCGTGTACCGCCATGTTTCCCCAAAGTGGTCAGGGCCGTCGCCACATCATCGACCAATACGGTGTTGTTCAAGATGTCGTTGATGAGGGGCTCAAATTCTTTCGATGTGGTAACAAAATTGCGCAAGGGCAAAAACTTTGAATCGGTTTTTTCCTCTTTGGTGGAATATATGAGATCTTTCAGAGGGGCAAAACTACCGATCCCCCTGGCTTTCTCCTTGAGATAGTCAACTGCGGCTGCGGCGTCGTCTTTTGTCATGGTGATCACATATTGCAGTTTATCGGCCAGAACCGCCTCGAGAGCCTTTTCATACCGGGTTCCACCTCAATGACGTCCGCCAGAATTCCCAAAACCCGACCTTGGTTGCCCGGCGCAAAATCCCTGGCCCGCATGATGGTTCTCACACCCGCTTTGTATCCTTCAAAATTTTCCATCAGTCCTTCCAGGCTTGTTATTCGGGACCGGCAGGTGTTCAACGCTGATTCCGCTTTTTTTGCCTCCGTTTCAACCCGGTTCTTAATGCTCTCAAGCTCACTTGTTCTTGTACCCGTTTCTTCGATGCTGTTTTCGAGTTCCTGAAGTTTTTCCATGATCGCTTCCCGAACCCTGGTTTTTCTTTCGGACGTTTTCAGGATACTTTCAGACCTGGCGGTGATCTCTGCCAGTTCATTTTCCAATCGGGTCCGGCTGTCGGAGACCTGTTCCAATGCCTTGTTGAGATATCCCGTTTCATGGTTAAGACCCACCGCACGGGTTTCGCCGACGTTCATGTTCTCCCTTGCCTTTTCAAAGTTCTCCCGGATTTCTTTGAAAAGCCGTTTTCGTGTTTTGAGCCGTTCCTCTTCAAGCTGCGCTTCCTCCTCAAGATCGGTGGTTTCTCCCTGTAGCCTGAGCCTTTCCCTTTTCAGGTGCTCCTTCTTTTTCTCCAGTCCCGCAATGTTCGTTCGCACGTCCCCCTGCTCTGTTTCGAGGCGGGAAGCCAATTGCGAAAGGGTTTTGAGCTCTCCTTCCAGGGATTGTATGTCCGATTCCTTTTTTTTAACGCGATCTCTGCAATCAAAGTGTACCTTGCGGCAAGCGGAAAGCCCCTCTTCCTTTTCCTCCAGTTCCAGGTTCATGTGGACGATTTTGGCTTCGTGCCGGGAAAGGGTTGCGGTGAGGTCGGTTTTTTTATCCGTAAGGGTTTCAGTGGAATGCATTTTACGGCCCACATCATCCATGAGTTTTTTGTAAGTGTTCCCAAAAAACGCCAATTCCAGATCCTGAATTTTGCCGCTGAGGGCTTTGTAACGGTTGGCCTTGGCCGCCTGTCTTTTGAGGGATCGGATCTGTTTTTCGATTTCGCTTAAAATATCGCCAACCCGTTGCAGATTGGTTTCAGTCAGCTCGATTTTCTTCTGTGACACGACCACGTTTTTTCTATATTTTGTGATACCGGCAGCCTCCTCCAGCATGATGCGGGTTTCCTCGGGCCGCTGCTCAATAATGTTTCCGATTTGGCCTTGACCGATGATGGAATAGGCTTTGTTTCCCAAGCCCGTATCCATGAAAACCTCCTGGATGTCCTTTAACCGGCATGGCACATTGTTGAGCAGGTATTCACTCTCGCCGGATCTGTAAAGACGTCTGGTAACGGACAATTCCGGGCTATGGGCCAAGGCGGGTGGAAAGTCGCCGGTTCCATTTTCAAAAAGGAGCGATACTTCAGCCATTCCAAGTGGTTTGCTGTTTCCGGCACCGCTGAAAATAATGTCTTCCATTTTGCGACCGCGGAGTTGTTTGGGGCTCTGTTCTCCCATACACCACCGGATGGCGTCGACCACATTGCTTTTACCGCAGCCGTTGGGACCCACAACGCCGCTGATACCGGTCGGGAAGTTAATCTCCAACCTTTCCAGAAAGGACTTGAAGCCATGTATGGATACTTGCTTTATTTTCATCCCGCTCTCCGCTCCTGGGATTTTAAAATCCATTTGGATGCGTTTTTATAACCCATAACGATCAAAAAAACCCCTAACATAATTTCCGAGTATTGTAAATAAAAAGTACAATATGATGTGATATAAAAAATCTTTATGCCAAGATATGGTGCAGTTTGTTTCCATTTTGGAATGATGTTGACATATTCTCAAAAAAATCCCTATTATCGGACGGAAAAATATATGGGGTTAACCGATGATGGATCTTATGCCAGCGATGAAGTAAAAAAGACATCGTTTGTGCGCTGGATGCGCCTCCCCCTCTCAGAGGTGTTCATGGAAATGGCGACAGTAGAAGAAAGTCTTTCCGCATCTGAAAACAATTTCGGCCGGGTGGGGGTGGTATTTTCCTCCGGGTTTTTCGGTTTTTTTGCACATGCCGGATTTCTAGCGGCCTTTCGGGAGATGAGAATTGTCCCTGCGGCATTTGCCGGAGCCAGTTCAGGCGCCATTGTGGCGGCCATGGCCGCTGCGGAAATGGGGAATGACGACATCCGTGAACTTTTGTTCAATCTAAACAAGGACGATTTCTGGGATCCCGATCCTTTACCCAGGTTTTTGAAAAGCGCCTTACGACTGTTCCGGGGATATACCGGTTATCTCAGGGGAGATGGTTTTACGCGGTTGCTAAAACGGCTTCCGACAAGCTATTTCGAGAAATGTCGATACCCGTTGGCCATATCAGCGGTTGATGTAACCCATAGAAGAGAGAAAATTTTTACCAGCGGAAATCTTGTTAAAGCTGTTCAGGCTTCGGGATCAGTTCCCATGCTTTTTCAGGCGGTGGAAATTGATGGTGGCTTCTATGTGGATGGTGGCCTCAGCAGCAAGGCGCCGGTGGAAGCCCTCGCGGATCTTTGTGGTTTGGACAAAATCCTGATCCATTTCGTCGCGTCTGATAATGTCAAAAAAACGGGCAACGGGTTCATGAAAAAACGATTCACCCCCTGGCGGATGCAGCACATCGCCATCAATACGGCCCGAATGGAAGATTATGAAAGGCAGAAAAGGATCGTGGCCATGCGTGGGGTGAAGGTGATTGAAATCAACACCGGCGCACCATCCGTGGGCCCTAACAGTTTGGATAGGGGGCCGGCCACTTACCGGGCTGCAAAAGCCTCGGCTTTAAGGTATCTGGAGAAGATGTTTTAGGGGATTTCGGGTCACTTTTCGATCTTTCGCTATAACGCATGCTATTCATTCAACAATTTGGCCAGTCGGCGGATGCCTTTGTGGATGGTATCGATATCCGAATAGGAAAAATTGAGTCGCATTTCGTTTTTTTTCACAATGCCCTCGGGATAAAACTTACTTCCCGGGATAAAAGCCACCTTGTTTACCACCGCTTTTTCAAATAACACATCCGTATCGAGATC
>JAGHDR010000095.1 GCA_021159825.1 Deltaproteobacteria bacterium
GGGCTGGGGAAAAACTACCTTCGGGCCGTCCAGCACCGGGACGTCATTTCGTTCTTGCCCGATGGTCGAAGGGTTTACGAGTTTCACCCCTGGGAAAAGAAATTGCAATTGGCGAACACCTACGTTTACACGGATGTATCCATTTATAAATACCTCAACAGGCTGAAAGCCATGGGAGAAAACACATCGTTGTATCGGACCATCTGGTATTACTATTGAGCGTACTTCACAAAATGATGATCTCCGTTTTTGGCGATCATCATGTGCTTTCTTTTTTCGGTATTACCATCAATATCGCAGGGCTAAGCACCGTCCTGTGGGTGGACATAGCTTCGGCGGAGCAAATCGGGCGATTCCCGGGCCATACGGGCCAACAGGTCCTCACCCGGGTCATGGGTCTTATCCTTGCCGGCCCTGTCAATCGAATTCCTGGTGGTGGGCATCCAGGGCGCTTTTCATCTGACAAATCATTGATAATCGATGTTAGGGACTTTCCGACTGCCGTCTTTATCGGCGTTTGGCTGAAAGGATGGGCGTGTTCAGAACCAGGGCTGAGAGATCATCGGAACGTTTGATATCAAGTTTCATTGCCGAGGTATCAACTTCAAAATATTTGGATATCACCTCAACCACATCCCGCTGAAGATCGTTTAAGAGGTCATCGGAGACCTCAAGTTTGTCGTATACCAGCGCGAATTTGAGTCTTTTTTTGGCGACCTCCCTGCTCCCCTGCCGTCCGAAAAAATTTCCAAAAAGATCTTTGAACATGGCATCTCCTCAATTCCTGCGTCGCAGCTTGCGACCCAGAGATCGCCAGAAGCCTTTGCCGTTGTCGGAGTTTTCAATGGGTAAATTGGGCTGACCATTGAGTCTCTGCGCGATGCGGTGAAAAGCATTGCCCGCTTCCGAGTCTTTTTGAAGCACCAGCGGCAAACCGGTGTTGGTGGCAACCACCACCTTATCATCCATTTTGACCAATCCAATGAGGTCAATGGAAAGAACTTCCACCACATCTTCATGACTCAGCATGTCGCCGCGGGCCACCATTTCCGGAACAATGCGGTTGACGATCAGTTTCGGGGTAATGGACTTGGCATAAAGCAGACCAATGATGCGGTCTGCGTCCCTGATCGATGAAACTTCCGGCGTACAGACCACGAGCGCTTCATCCGCCGCAGCCACCGCATTTTCAAAACCCCGCTCGATTCCCGCCGGACAGTCCATGAAGATGTAATCGAATCTACCCCGAAGACTTTTGCTCAGCCGAATGATATCCTCCGGGGTCAGGCTGTCCTTGTTATCACTTTGTGATGCCGGTATGAGAAAAAGGTTATCGATCCGCCGGTCTTTGATGGCGGCCTGTTTGATTTTACATCTTCCTTTGACCACGTCCACGATATTAAAAACGATCCGGTTTTCAAGCCCCATCACCACATCCAGGTTCCTGAGGCCGATGTCCATGTCGATGACGACGACCTGTTTTCCCTGCATGGCCATTGCAGCGCCGATACAGGCTGTCGCGGTGGTTTTTCCAACCCCTCCCTTGCCGGAGGTTACAACAATGATTTTTCCTTCCAAAATACACTCCTTATCCTAAAGCACTTCAGGCCACGGAAGACGTCCAAAAGGATTGTTTTTGAGATAGTCGTCCACTAAAATAGTGTTGTTGACAATATGGGCAAACTGCGCCCTCCCCTCCTTAAATGAGGGGATCCCCGTTACCACATGTCCACCGATTTGCAGTTGCTCCGGCTGAAAATCAAGGGCCAGGATAATTTTCTCCTCATCATCGGGATACCCTGCCGCCGCCTTTCCCTTCAGGCTGCCCATCACCAGGATATCGCCTCCGGCAACAATTTCCGCGCCGGGATTGACATCCCCCATGATGGTCAGGTGTTTCCTGGCCGTCACCTTCTGTCCGGAACGGACCCTTCCCGCCAACATCAGTACATGGCTGCGGTGGTGCTGCCACGAACGGTCCACATCCCTTTTGCGGATTCGCTCTTCCTCCCTCGATCGTGATCTCCGATTCGGGGGGGCCGACACAGTTGCAACCCTAAAACGATCCTTCAGGAAAAGGCCCAGCTCGTCAAGCAGGTTCGTATGGCTTTCGTTGGTTTCCGTATCCAGCGTAACCTTTGAATTTACAGCCATTTCATTCAATCGTTTAAAGATCGCTGTCAGGTCGCGCTTCAATAAATCCACGGATTGAGAGGGATCTATGGTCACCCACAATCCGTCTCCCACACCTTTCAGTCTTACCGCCTGCCTATGTTCATTCATCTGTCCGTAAGTTCCCGAAGAATGGTTTTTGTGTATCGCTGATGAGATGACGGGAATATAACAAAAGCATTATTTGGGTGTCAAGGCAAAGGAAATACAATATGTGGGGTATTTCTCCGCAAAGCCGAGGAAATTTCGAAGTAGTTGAAAAGATAAGGATAAGCGGATATGGGAGGTAAATATTCGGCTTATTTTTAGATCCCCAAAAATAGTACGAGACACGAGGCAAAAAATCTCCTAAAAGGAGAAGCATGAATGCTTCTTCTGAAAAATCACTGCCATTATACACGCCTGAAATCTACGATCAAGTCATTGATTGGCCCGTTTTGCAACCTCGGAAGATCCTGGTTTTAGAAAAAGAATA
>JAGHDR010000311.1 GCA_021159825.1 Deltaproteobacteria bacterium
ATTCGCTTCCTTAATGATGGCCTTGCCCGCGGGGCCCTCGGGAATCACTTTCAAACGGATACGCTCGGCTGAAACGCCGTCGGCAACCAGCAGCGCCTTTCCCTTTGCAAAGACGTCTTCTACGGCGCTGTCCCCCACATTTCCTTTTCTGGAAACCGCCAGAAGGGTCACATCCTGGTCTTGCGCCTTTCCCAGAATAAAGCTCACATGATCCAGCATGCGGTGGGAGGCGTCCGATCCATCCACGCAGGCCAGCACATGTTTTCGCCCCGGATCGGGCTTTCGGCAAAGCCAGAGAGGAAAATCCCATGTCTGCTCAACCAAACCCCTGGTGACGCTTTCATCAAAGGCGTGTTCCAACCGGGAAAGACCCCTTCGCCCCAGCACAACGGCATCATATTTCCCTTCGGAACCCTCCTGAATGATCTCATTCACCTTGGAGATCCTGCGGGTCCTGAGTTTGACTAAGACCTGTTCCGCTTTGAAGCCCAGTTTCAGAAGTTCTCCCTTTGCTTCATTCAGGGACTTTCGCCCCCTGGCTTCTGATTTCCTGGTTTGAAGTTCCGTTTCATGATCGGCCTCAAAGCGGCCTGGCGGCTTGGGCGTCAGATACAGAAGGGTGATATTCATCTCTTCTTTATCGGCAAAAAAGTGCCCCACAAACCGAACCCCGAACAAATTGTCCTTTTTCTCACTAATCGTTACAAGCAGGTGCCTTTCCATTTTTTTGAACCCTCCTTGATTTTTTTGATGGCGATCTTAAATGTTGGTGATTATTTCATTTGATTGTATCGCTCTATTAAAAAAAAGTCATCATGGGAAAAATTTAATGGCAATTTTCGTACAGGGTATTGCAAGTATCCATGGATGCTGTTAAAGGTGTTACGAGCCGTCAAAGAAACATTTTCCCGAGCTAAATTATGGGAAAGCTCACAAGTTGAAGGTATTTTTGGAACATAAAGGGAGGTTTTGAAATGGATTCAAAGAAAAAGGCAACAACAGCCAAAACCCAAATCAAGCGCAAACGGGTAACCATGACCTTTGAGGCCCCCGATGCGGAAACGGTTTCACTGATGGGCGATTTCAACCAGTGGAATGCAAAGAAACATCCCATGAAACAAGTTGAGCACGGCGTGTGGCGGAAAATCATCGTGGTTCCGCCGGGCCGGTATGAATACCGCTTCATGGTAGACGGCAGGTGGCGGAATGATCCCGCCAATAACCAGACCCGCGCCAACTGTTTCGGCAGCACCAACAATATCCTTGGCGTCAAATAATCCCAAAACGGCGGCCCCATCCCAAACCCCGGTTCCCTTAAAACCAGCCGCACCGGTTCCCATATCGGTGCGGCGGTTTCCCCCTTCCCTGAGCCTCCTTTACGGTCATACTGAAACCCCGTCCCCACTTAGGCAATGGCGTTCGTTTAAGGAATTACAGTGGTACGGTCATTGGCGGCGTCGCTGAAATTTTCTTTTTCTTTTTTCCTCTCTACCATGAATACATGGTGCAATCTGCTTCAATCTGATGCAATGCCTATTTCATTTGTCCTCTCTTTCCGATTCATGGTATCTTCATCCAAAATCCACACAATAATCAGAGCCCTTATTCTGGTGCATTTTTTTCTTTTAAAATCAGGAAGCAAAATCGGAACAAGGTTCTAAAAAATGAGACGGCGCAAAAGAGAGATTCGGATTACCCGATTGGCATTGGCCATTGGGTTCATACTGGTGTTGACAGAATCCGTCGGCGGACAAGACCCATATATCAGCTGGAGCAAGATCAAGCTCATTGAGATGAGTCGCCGGACCGGAAAAAAATCTCTTACCTTTAAGCCGGACACCCTCATCGGAAAACCCCAACACCACAGGATCGAAAAAGGAGAAACCCTGCTGGATATTGCCCGACGATATGATCTCGGCATCAACGAACTGCAGGACCTCTATCCCAAACTGGATCCCTGGATCCCTCCTGAAGGCACGGATCTGGTTATTCCTTCGCAGTGGATACTGCCGATGGCCGCGTGGGATGGGATTTTGATCAATGTAGCTGAACTCAGGCTCTTTTATTTCATGAAAACAAGGGACATGGTCAGGACATTTCCCGTTGGCATTGGCCACCTGGATGAACCCACGCCTCTGGGGACATCCACCATCGGGGAAAAAAGGACAAGGCCCACCTGGTTCGTTCCGCCGGACTTACAGCAAAAATACGGGGTCAAAACCGTTGCACCCGGACCCGACAACCCTCTGGGAAACTACTGGCTTGGTCTCCGTCATTCCAACTACGGGATTCACAGCACCAATATCCCCTGGTCCGTCGGCCGCATGGTGACCGGCGGCTGCATTCGATTATATCCGGAAGATATGGAACAACTTTTCGAATGGATCAGGGTCGGAACTCCCGTGAAAATCATCTACGAACCCGTGAAGTTCGGATTCCTTTCGGGAAGACTTTATGTGGAAGTACACAGGGACGTCTATAACAAAATAGAAGATCTTGTGAATTACGGGTTGGCACGATTGCACGCAGAGGGGCTTGTGGGAAAAACCAATCTTATCCGTCTTCTTCAAGCCTTGCTGCGGCAAGACGGCATTCCCATGGATATCACCTCTGACAAGCCCTCTGAATAAATCTCGTGATCCTGATTGCCGTACCCGGATTCGGCGGTTTAAATCCGTCTTCCCGAATGTACAACCCCCAGGAATGGAGATAGGACACTTACTTCTTCATTTTTTTCATAAAAATGGCCTCGGTTTTTTTAGCCATGGCCTCAGCCCTGTCCGCTTCGGACTGCGCCCGATCGGCAGCCGCTTCCGACTTCAGAGCATCTGCTTCCGACTGCAGGGCAGCCGCTTCCGATCTTAAGGCAGCTGCTTCCGACTTCTCGGATTCACTTGCAACCATCGACTTGGCTCTCTCCGCCTTTTCCATGGCCGAATCGACTTTCTCCGCAACCTGATTAACCTGTTCCTGGAGCGCGGCCAATTCCTTCGTGGTAGCGCAACTCAACACGGCCCCAAAACTGAACAGGGCTACCGCCACAATTGCCATGATGCGTACGGGTTCTTTCAAATGTCTCATGTCCTTTCCTCCTTTTTATCCTTTTTCATAAATGCTGACATTCATCTCTTTGGCCATTTTCCGAATCACGATAAGCGGAAAGCCCGAAACCGTCTTTAGGGGTTTTCGACCAGACCAACTATGATAAGATGGAAACAAGGGAGTTCTTTTCCGGCGCTAGTTGGGAAGCATACTCTCCTGTAAATAAAAACGGCACTGTTTGTCCTTTCCGGATGTCAAGGTTGTTCCGGAATACGTCTTGTCCAAAAGGATGTATATTTCTCAAACAATCGGTATGAATGAAAACCCTTTCAATGCCGTTGGAGTTTCTTTTCAGAATATTAAGCAATTGGTGTGCTGAACTACCATCAAAATCCCCTAACAGTTTAAGGTGCAGGCTTTGGCTGTTTCTGTGAACGAATATCCTAAAATTTGATGCCATAACAGGCGCTCCTTTTCGCATATGAGTATTCCGATTCCATCACAAACGGTTCTCGGAAACCGCCCAATACCCGGGTGAATGAGTACAGTCCATATTGTCAAAGATAGAACCGTCTTCGTTTGTTTGGTGAGATATCGGATAATCCTGAAATTGAACAGTGGATTCAATCGCCATTTCAATCTTGAGCTTCAATTCGCCTAGATCTCCGCTCCTGACCACAACATAGTCGGCTGCAATGGCCCTTGGGTCGAATTTAAAGGCGGGATAACCGGTGCACAAAATGACCGGCAGGTCATAGTAATGGTGTCGGATATTCTGAAGCGCATCAAAACCGCTATGGTTCTGCATTGTGATGCTCAGGATGATGAGATCAGGCCTGTGGCGCTCAATCATTTCCATCAGCCCCTCGCAATCATTTGCGGTGATAACTTGATATCCGGCATCGCTGAGTTCCTCCTTGTAGATCAAGCGAATTACGTAGTCATCGTCAATCATAAGAATTTTGTTCATAATACTCGCCCCCTTTCCGAACAATTTACAATTGAACGTCGTGGTAGAGGGCCTTTCCTGTCTGCCGCATGGTCGTCCATATCACCGTAAACGTAAGCAATATCACACTCAGGAAAAATCGTATTGAGCAATGCGGCTAAACCGTTGTCATGGTCTAACCGGTCGGCAAAAATCACGATCCTTTCCATGCAACCTCCTTTCTATCCGATTCACGCTTCTTCCCCTTGCCGGTTTCCAGACAGTATTGCCGCCATACACAATCCGTCCGGTCGCAAAGCCCTTCAGCCTTGAGAAAGCAATCAGGATTCCCTTCGCTACGCTGAATGCTTCTGACCAGCTCCGTTATATCGAGAAAAC
Source organism: Deltaproteobacteria bacterium (assembly GCA_021159825.1). Classification (GTDB taxonomy): domain Bacteria; phylum Desulfobacterota; class DSM-4660; order Desulfatiglandales; family Desulfatiglandaceae; genus NaphS2. The sequence goes on from JAGHDR010000311.1 coordinate 4,370, forward strand.
TATTTTTGACATCCATCGCACCCATGGCTCTCTCCGGTTAAATGAACTCATTAGGAGGGATTATCTACGACAATATTTGCTTTGTCCATAGAGTGGAAGGCACATTTTTATAGGTAAAATTCCCGCAGCAACGGGATTTTATCCCGGAGGCAGACGGGGAAAAGGGCCAATGAGGAGGGGATTTAACTTTTCCAGAGATCCACGTCAATCAAGCCAAGCTTTGCCGCATACCGGACTAATTCCATGGCGCTGTGAAGGTCAAGTTTATTCATAATATTGGTTCGGTGGTTTTCAACGGTTTTGGGACTGATGAAAAGTTTTTCGGCAATTTTTTTTGTTGCAAGCCCCTCGGCTATCAGGCGCATGACTTGTTGCTCACGCGAGGTCAGCAAACCGTAACCGGCATCGGTGATTTTTGCAGCCTTTTCACCCGATTCCATAAGGTTTTTGGCTACCTGATGCGATAGGGACGCATCTATGAAATATTCACCTCTTGACACGGTTTCAAGACACTCAATGAGTCTTTCGCTCGCCGATTCCTTGACAACATATCCCGTGGCGCCTACCTGAAATGCCTCGGTGATATAGTCGATTTTGGAGTGCATGCTCAACATCATAATGCGAGTCTCGGAAAGGAGGCCTCGTATGCTTCTTGTAACATCAATACCGCTCTGATCCGGCAAAGAGAGGTCCATCACCACGAGGTCTGGCCTCAATTCTTCAGCCTTGAGCAACGCTTCACGTCCGGTTCCCGCTTCTCCGACCACCTCAAAACCGGAATGGCCTGCCAACAGCGATTTCAGTCCCTCCCTGAAAAGGGGGTGATCATCAACAATCAAGACTGTCTTCTTTTTGCTCACGGTTTTCCCTCCTGCAAGGAAGTTCCACCAGGATTTTTGTGCCCAGCATGGGGCGGGAATCTATCGACATTTTTCCGTTGAGAAGCGCCACTCTTTCCTCCATGCTGCGAATCCCCATCCGCCTTTCATTGAAGGCCGCCTCAAGCCGGTTCTCAATATCAAACCCTTTGCCGTTATCTTCCATGCGAAGGATAATGTTCGGGAAAGACGCAACCAAACTGATGGCGGCACGGGCGGCATCCGCGTGCCGTCTGATGTTATTGAGGCCTTCCTGGATCAGGCGATACAGGGTTATCTCCGTGTCAAAATCGAGTTTCACCTCATCCATTCCGGCGGAAAAAAAATCAACCTCCGGCCCGCCTCCCCCGGAGAAATCCTCGCAATACCTTAGAACCGTCTGAACAATCCCTAACTGCTCCAGCCCCGCCGGACTCAGGTTGTAAGCCAGTTCACGGATAGCGGTGATGGTCCGGTGCGCCATTTCGGAGAGTTCGGAAACCTTTTTCCTGTTTTCAATGGAAATATCCGGTTGACCGGCAAAAAGGGTGTCAAGACCGATTTTAAGGGCGGAACAGTCCTGGGCCAGATGGTCGTGCAGATCGCGGGAGATCCTTTGGCGCTCAATCTCCTGCGCCCTCAGCAATTGGTGTGAAAGCCTGCGAATATGGTCTTTTGCTCGCTTGCGCAAACTGATGTCTCGATGAACACCGCGATAACCTGACAGGTTTCCGCTCTTGTCGAAAAAAGGAACCCCGTTGACCTCCACGATTATTTCATGACCGGCCTTGTGAACAAGACAGGTTTCTAAAGCGGAAACCGGCTTTTTTTGCGTCATAACCCGAAAGACGCTTTCTTTTAAGGTCTCTTTCGCGGATTCGGCGAAGAAATCATGAAAGTACTTTCCGACCACCTCATCGGCCCTGTACCCCAATATGCCTTCAACCATGGGGTTGCAATAGATATACCGGCCCCGCTTGTCCATCTCCCATATCCAGTCGGAGATGTTTTCGGCCAGATCCTGGAATCGTTTTTCCGATTCACGCAATGATTGCTTAAGCTTCCATTCGCGGGCAACCTTCTCAATGATACCCGAAAGCAGCTTGAAAAAATCCGCGGATTTAACCAGATAATCCCGGGCCCCTAATTTCATGGCCTGAACCGCAATGTCCTCGTCCCCCTGACCGGTGATCATGATGACGGGGATATCTCTTTTCTCCTGATTCAGGGCTTCCAGAAATTGGATGCCGTTCATGCCGGGCATGAGATAGTCCGTGACGATAATGTCGGGGGCAATCTCATCAAGCCCTTTGAGACAGGGACCCGCGTCTTTGAAATGATGCACCGAGACGTTCGGTAAATCCTTGAGAATCGCCCGTTTCATGAGACTGAAATGGGCCTCTTCGTCTTCGATAATCACGAGGCATAATGTTTCCATAACCAGGGGCCTGTTATGATGTTTTGTTTTCTACTACAGGGGATTGATTCAAAATCATCCAGTAAAAATCTATCTGACGAATTTTTTCTTCAAAATCCTTGAATCCCACCGGCTTGGTCAGGTAGCTGTTGGCATAGGATCCATAGGAGCGAGCAATGTCCTCTTCCCGATCGGATGTCGTGAGCATGATCACCGGGATTCTTTTCAAACCCTGGTCCTCCTTGATCTTTTGCAAAACATCTATGCCGTCAATGCCGGGGAGCTTGATATCCAGCAGGATCAGACCGGGGCAGGGATACTTCGCTTTATCGCTATATTTCCCGCGGTTAAAGAGATATTCGAGTGCTTCTTCCCCGTCAGGCACAACGTCTACCCGATTTGCGTTGCCTGCCTTTCGAATCGCCCGTCTGGTCAGCTCCGCATGGGCTGCCTCGTCTTCTACAAGCAAGATGTTTGAAGGTTCATAATCCATGTTTCAGGCCTCCTTTGTTTTAATGGTGAAAAAGAATG
>JAGHDR010000217.1 GCA_021159825.1 Deltaproteobacteria bacterium
GGGTTGTTGATGGCGGAGCGAACCAGTTTGTAGTTTTTGACCAGTCGGTGATAGGGATTTTGAGGAAAGGCCAGGGGCGATAGGTAAAGGGTATCGATTACCGGTTTTTTGAGAATCTCAAGCTCGGGTGAAACCGCTTTTAAGACTGGGAAATCATGGCCCAGCAGGTTGTGACCCAGAACGAAATCCGCGTCTTTCACCAGGTCGTCGAGCGCTTCCAGTACAGCCTTCGAGCCGGCCTTTTGGGTTCTTTCAAAAATCCGGTCATTTAAAACGGCACCCACATGCCTGATTCTTCCCGTCCGGGTGGTTTCGAGATCAAGGAGCAGGGTGCGGTTCAGTAATTCAGGAATATCCATATTCGGTGAGAAATGGCTCCATCCGGTATTGCCTTCCCCCTTTTTATCCCGTTGCTTAGGATCTCGGCAACGTGCGATCTAATTTTTCCAGCCATGACATTTGTTGGGGTGGTTTTGAATCAGGGTTTTTACCGACCGGCACCCGTTCCGGCTGAAATTTTCGTCGGACCTTTTTATCCGGAATCAAGCGGGGGAAGAGGGAAAGCTGCAAATAATTGTAGTAGTCGGGGCAGGCCATGCCCTTGCACCTTTCACACACGCTCACGTCAACCTTATGCTGGGTTTTTTTCTGTCTACAGGTAATGTAAGGCAAGTTACCCTCCCGCCTGTTACCGGTTGAAAATACAATCGTGGACTTCCCCATAAATGCGTTTCCAAAGGTCCTCGCCGCCAAAGCTCTCCACATAAACCTTCATTTTGGGCTCAGTCCCCGATGGGCGAACGGCAAACCATGAGCCATCTCCCAGTGTAACCTTGACACCCCCGATGGATGCCCCGTTTCCAGCCGCAGTGGTGGCGACGGATGCAATGGGCAAACCAGCTACCGAAGAGACCTTTACGGACTCGGGGGTGAGATCTTTCAACACCTGACGCTGCTCCGGGGAGATGGGCCCATCGACCCTTTTATAAAAGGGCGCACCATGGTTGGGGACCAGAATATTTTCATAGATCTCAGCCGGCGTTTTTTCGGTTCTTGCAATGATTTCCGCCGATAAAAGGCCTGCTGAGAAACCGTCCTTGTCCGTGCACCACGAAAGGCCATCCATTCTCAAAAAAGACGCCCCCGCGCTCTCCTCACCCCCAAAAGCAAGGTCACCCTTCAAAAGTCCGTCCACAAACCACTTAAACCCCACCGGGACCTCATAAAGAATTCGGCCCATATCCTTGACCACCCGATCGATCATGGTACTGCTTACCAGGGTTTTGCCGATTTTGAGACCGGAACGCCATAACGGCCGGTGCTGCAGCAAGTACCAGATGGCCACGGAGAGGTAATGATTGGGGTTCATAAGCCCTGTGGGACACACGATGCCGTGGCGATCATAATCCGGGTCGTTCCCCCAGGCCACATCAAAACGATCGGCCAAGGCAATGAGGTTTGCCATGGCGTAGGGAGACGAGCAGTCCATGCGGATTTCACCATCCCCGTCCAGGGGCATGAACCCAAAAGCCGGGTCCACACGGGGGTTTACGATTTCTATATCCAACCCATAGGTTTCAGCGATCACATGCCAGAAATGCACGCCGGATCCCCCCATGGGATCTACGCCCATTCGAACGCCTGCTTCCCGGATGGCCTTCATATCAACCACCTGATCGAGCGCTTTGACAAAAGGGGTGATAAAATCCTCCTTGTGGGTAGTCGATACGGCACAGGCCTTTTGATAGGGGATCCGCTTGATATGGTTTTGATCCTGCTCCATGAGCCGGTTGGCCCGATCCTGGATCCAGCGGGTTTCCGCCACATCGGCAGGACCGCCATGGGGGGGATTGTATTTGAACCCCCCGTCCCGGGGTGGGTTATGGGAAGGGGTAATGACCACGCCGTCTGCCGGCTGGTTTTTCGGATTCCGGTTATGCGTCACAATCAGAAAAGAAATCACCGGGGTGGGTGTATACTCATCTTTTTCGTGAATAACCGTTTCAACCCCATTGGCGGCAAACACCTCCAGCGCGGTCCGAAAAGCCGGTATGGAAAGGGCATGGGTGTCAAACCCCATGAACAGCGGCCCCTTGCGGCCTTTCTCCGACCGAAAATCACAGATGGCTTGTGCCATGGCAGCCACGTGCATCTCATTGAAGGTTCCCTTCAAGGCGGATCCCCGGTGTCCGGATGTGCCGAAAGAAACCGGACCCGTTATATCAAGCGTATAATAAGCGGATACCAATTCGGGAATATTTTCCAGCATGGATTCCGGCGCCTTTTTTCCGGCCAGTCGATGAAGTGTCATTGTTTACTCCTTTCGGAAGTCATCCATTCAGACAGTCTGCAGTTTCCAGAATAGACCCATTTCCGTGCTTTTGACAACCGGAATCTGGAATCAATTATCTGCTTTCAAAAATCCGAGGTCCTGAAAATTTCCCCTCTCCTTCTATTGGGTTTGCATTCCCTTAAAAATATCAGGCGCTACCTGCTTCAGAGGATGCGGCAACCGCAGCGATGATAGCCGCACCCTTCCCGGAGCCGTCTTTGGAGTGCACCAATGTTATTCTTTCCGCTTTTTCCCCATAGAGTTCTTCGAACACATCCGTCATTTTGGTTTTGAATCCGGAGTATTTCTCAAAAAGTGAACCATCAATCCCCACAGTGTGTACATTTTTTAGTTTCGGATCTATCCAGGTCAACACGGCCGATATGGCCGCCGCCCCGAGCCTGGCAGCCCTGGCCGAAACGATCCGGCACAGGCGTTGAAACAGGATTTATCGTGAAGGGTAATATTTGAAAACCCATTTCGTTCAAAAAATAATGCTACACCATCCAGACGATCTGTTCTATCACCTTCAATCCGGGACATATCTTCTGTCTTCAAGGAACCCCTTTCCTGAAAATACTCAGCCGCCGGCGTTTCGTTTAAAAATATGAGGTCTCTTCTTATGAGATCCATTAAAACCAGTCTCATAATCTCCCCCAGGTACATCCCGGATACCATTTTTTCCAGGACCATGGCACCCGGATTAACCGAAGATTTGTTCAGGAGCCTGTCGTAACAGGTAATCCTCACTTTATCGAAATTGCCCCATTCCATATTGACAACCATATGCCCATTGGGATTCGCCGTGTTCAACTTCTTTATCCTGGAAATCGCCTCCCGGTAACAGACATTGGTTCCGGTACCCATAATAACCCCCAGATCACAAGCAGGGTCGGCATAGCTTCCGGCAGCGAGCGTGCCCACCGTATCATTGGCGAGAGCCGTAATATTGATGCAGCTGATATCTTTCCGCCTCAACGCCTCATTTAAGAGCAGAATAACATCCTGTCCCTGCACACCGGTTGCCGTAAACCCTTTTGTCCAGACGATCAGCTTACCGGCAGCAATACTGGTTTGTTCCACCGGAAAAGAAAATGTAAAGGCGAGGTCATGGGTTTTGCTTCTGTCAACATGGTTTTCCGTCAGAAAGGCATCAATACAGTCAGCAATAAAATCAAAGAGTTCCGACCCAGTTCCCTGCATTTTTTTTTGGGGAATGGCGAACTTTCCGGCAAAAGGCACTCCGGCATTTCTTTTCCCATCAAGCCTGACGGTGAGCACTCTGAAGTTCGTTCCCCCCAGATCAAGGGCAAGAAACTCGCCCGCTTCATTTCCTTTGGGTTTGTCGATAAACGAAGGGATCATCTTGAGGGAGCTTTCATCGCCAGACAAACCTTTCCCCATTTCAGCGTGAAAATCCTGGATCATCACCCTGATATCATTTACTGAAATTGAAAATAATTCTTCTAAATATGAAAAAAATTCTTCACAGGCAACAGGCGAGGCATCAACCATGGCTTGCTCCATAATATCAAATTCAATCTATAGCACGGAAACGAAGGCAACTTTGACCTGAACTTTTTAAGAACCGAAAAAAACATTTAACAAATTGTGGCCTTTCAAAGCCAATAATCATATGATTCGATGAAATTACATATCTTTTGTAACCGGAATAAGCAAGCAATACCACTGCTTCAGGAATTTTTTCGATGATGGATGCTGAAACCCTGAATCCAACTTTCAAAGTGGTGGGATTTGGAAACACCCTGCTGGATGAAAACGATGTGAAAGGAACTGAATTTACAAAAAAGAGCGGTCATCACAGGCCATGAAAGATTCCATGACAAGAGCCCGGGTGGCCCCTGAGGAAATTGACTATATCAATGCCCACGGCATCTCTATATGAACTACCTTGAGCCCCAAAAAAGAAAAGCCGTAACCAGTTAAGATTACGGCTAATTCTAATTGATGGTGCCGAAGGCGGGACTTGAACCCGCACGGGCATAGCCCACTACCCCCTCAAGATAGCGTGTCTACCAGGTTCCACCACTTCGGCACAATAAACTTGACAATTACTTTCCCTGCGTGCCGTCACTTGCCGGCGGTGCCGTGCCGGGGGCTTCAGAAGTCTGTTTAACCGGATGAACATCCTGCATAATGGAAGTATTGGCACCCCCTCCAATAAAAACAGAAAGTCCCAGAGAGGTTAACATAAAGATGACCGCAATAGCGGTGGTGACTTTATGCAACAAAGAGGTGGCACCGCCGCTGCCAAAAACCGTCTGACTTGATCCCCCGAAAGCAGCACCCATTCCAGCGCCTTTCCCTTTCTGAAGAAGAACGATCAAAATAAGCGCCACGCATACACAGACATGCAATACTATCAAAACGAGGAACATCCAAAGCCCTCTCTCTTTAAAAAAATTAAGCGCTAAAACGATTAATCAAGGAGATATAATTCATTACATCCCTTTTTGCAACAAAAAATTTTGGGTTGTTATGCCTCCCGGTAGCGGATAAGCTGAACAAAAGAGTCTCCTTTAAGACTTGCACCACCCACCAGAGCCCCATCAATATCCGGTTCCGTCATAAGTCTTTTAACGTTATCGGGTTTTACGCTTCCGCCATAGAGGATCCTGACCTGGGCTGCGGTTCCTGAGTTAAAGGTCTTCTCAATCCATAATCGAATAAACTGATGTACTTCCTCAGCCTGTTCAGGCGTAGCCATCTTTCCAGTCCCGATGGCCCACACCGGTTCATAGGCCAGAATGGTTGTGGTCGGCATCATCTGATCCGCCCTGAAATTATCCAAGGACAAATCCAACTGCTCTTTAATGACCTCAAATGTCCGTTCGGCTTCCCTTTCCTCAAGGGTTTCCCCCACGCAGACAACGGGGATCAACCCCAGAAAAGAGGCCGCCTTGACCTTGAGATTAACCACTTCACTGGTTTCATTGAAAAGCGTTCGCCTTTCCGAGTGGCCCAGTATGACATGCGTACAACCGGACTGTTGAAGCATCCTTCCCGAAATCTCTCCGGTGTATGCCCCGTTCATTTCCCAGTGCATATTCTGTGCGGCAAGGAAAATTTTTGATTCGTCAATGACGCCTCTCACGGCAGCAAGGTGTGTAAACGGCGGGGCTACCAGAACCTCAACGTCCGATACATTCCTGATCCCGGAACCAACGGCTTCAGCAAGCGCCACGGCTTCATCAAGACTCAGGTTCATTTTCCAGTTTCCGGCAATCATAGGCGTTCTTTCAAACATTTTTGAGCATCCTTCCCAGAAATTTCTCTAATTATTGAAATTCGGACAATGTTTTCTAGCAACCGGCCATGTAAACCGCCAGATCAACCATCCGGTTTGAGTATCCAACCTCGTTATCGTACCATGACAGGATTTTCAACATATCCCCGATTACCATGGTAGAAAGACCATCAACTGTCGATGAAACGGTGGTGCCATTAAAATCAATGGACACCAGAGGTTCGTTGGAAAAAGCAAGGATCCCTTTCAGAGAGGTTTTCGAAGCGGCTTCCATTGCCTGGTTGACCGCGTCAGCTGTGGTGGGTTTTGTCAATTGGACCACAAGGTCAACAACCGAGACATTGGGCGTGGGAACGCGGATGGACATACCATTCAATTTACCGTCCAGTTGGGGCAAAACGAGCGCAACGGCTTTTGCCGCACCGGTTGTCGTGGGGATCATGGAAAGCCCGGCAGCCCTGGCCCGCCTCAGATCCTTATGGGGAAAATCGAGCAATCTTTGGTCACCGGTATAAGCGTGAGTGGTCGTCATCAGGCCTTTTTCGATACCGAAATGATCCAGTAAAACCTTACACACAGGCGCCAGGCAATTGGTTGTGCAAGAGGCGTTGGATACGACATGATGGGTTTTGGCATCATATTCCTGTTCATTCACCCCCATCACCACAGTGATGTCAGGGGATTTGGCAGGCGCTGAGATAATCACCTTTTCAGCCCCTGCATCCAAATGCCCGGAAGCACTTTCCCGATCCCGGAAAAGCCCCGTACATTCAAAGACCGTTTCGACCCCCAGTTCACCCCACGGCAGTCTGGATGGATCTTTCTCGGAATAGATCTCAATCTCTTTTCCATTGACGATCAGAGAACGCTCCCCACTTGATACGTCTTCCCCGAAGGCGCCGTGAACCGAATCGTACTTCAACAAGTGTGCCAGGGTCGCCGTATCCGTTAAATCATTAATGGCAACCAGTTCAATATCCGGATTATTAAAACCGGCTCTGAAAACCATCCTACCGATGCGGCCGAAACCGTTAACAGCCACCTTTAAAGCCATTCTCAACCTCCTTGTTCAATATTTGAATGTTAATGACGTGTAAACGAAAAAATAAAAGGCATTTAAAAAAACATGGCATATGCCGGCAACACCTAAAAATATCAGTCCGACTTCAAGAGTTTTCCGGCCAGGGCGATGCTTCGCTTTCCAGCCTGTTCCGCTCTCTCGCCCAATTCGCTCAGAGTCAAATGGTCACGATCCCTGGCAACAGCCATCACCATGGGCAGGTTAACCCCGGTCAGAACCTCAAGCATCTCATCCTCGAGAAATGAAAGGCTGAGGTTTGACGGCGTACCACCAAACATATCCGTCAAAACAAGAACGCCCTGTCCCTTATCAAGTGATTTTATCGTATTTGATATGACCTGCAGAATTTCCTTGCTTTCAGTTGTCTGGGTAACGGCAATGGCATCGGCAGCTTCCAGTTTTCCAACAATAAGTTCTGCGGCATTCAAGAATTCCCGCCCCAGATTACAATGCGAAATAATCAGTAATCCTACCATGGTTATATCAAACCCTCATCCGTTAAAGAGATTTCAGGCATCTCCATCCGTTTGAATAATTGTTTGGTAAATCTCTTCTCGAGATTCGACCTGCATTAACGCCCTTCTAAACGTGCTGCTTTTCAAAATCCTCGCAATTTTGGTCAAAACCTGCAGGTGAACACCGGAAGAATTTTCAGGGGCCAGAAGAAGAAAGAAGAGGAAAGCCGGCTGGCCATCCATTGAATCAAAATCAAGGCCCTTTTTACTCCTGCCAAAGGACACAATGGGCTGTTTCACTGAACTCAGTTTCCCATGTGGGATGGCGACGCCGTCGCCGATTCCCGTACTGCCGAGGTGTTCCCGTTCAATCAGCACTTTTACAAGCAACCCTTTATCAATATTCGCATCATAATTTGCTATCACCTCGGCGAGCTCTCCCAAAACACCCTTCTTGTCTTTGGCCTTGAGTTCCGGGATTATGTTGTCTATAGCTAGAATTTCAGAAAGTCTCATCACATAAACCAATAAAATGAACCATTCACCCAAAAAATTGATCAGCCTGAAGGCTCAATCAAACGAAAGTTTCCATCACCCTTCCAGTAAATAACGTTAATCTCTCTCGATTTGGCGTTTCGAAACACCAGAAAATCCTGTCGCATCAGCTTGAGCTGCATGGCTGCTTCTTCAGGGTCCATGGGCTTTGCGACCATTTTTTCCACCTCGATGGAAAAATCGTCCGGAGACATCTCAACAGATTCTTCGAGCTCTTCGTCCAGCGCTTCATCCAGCGCATTCTCTTCAGCTTTTGCGCTATCGCCACGGTGTCTTCTTATTTTACCAATGTGTTTCTTAACCTGGTTTTCAAGCTTATCCATGACCTGATCAATGGCCGAATACATGTCATCGGTCTCTTCAACGGCTTTGATTCGAGTCCCATTCAGGCTGAGCGTCACATCGGCAATGTGCCTGAATTTCTCTACGCTTAAAACAATGTGTGCCTCCAAGGGCACATCAAGATACTTTTTTATTTTTGAAATCTTCTCTTCCGCGTAGCTCTTTAAACTCTCAATGGGGTCCGTATGCCTGAATGTTACCGTTATGTCCATAAAATTTCCTCCGGATATCTAGGTGTAAACAATAAAATCAACCCCTCCGGCAAACCTAATATAACGCCACATGGCGCTGCCGCAACTCTATCGATTCGAACCTCTTTTCTCTTTCTGGATGGTAAAATCCCCATGGCCTCCCGATATTTGGCCACCGTTCGACGGGCGACCCTTATGTTAAGGCCCCGCATTATATTTTCAATCCCTTTGTCACTGAGGGGTTTGGCTTTGTCTTCTGCCTTTATGATCTTACGGAGCTGTTCCTTGACGCTTTCCGATGCCAGCGCATCCCCGTCCAGCCTTCTGATAGCGCTATTAAAAAAAAACTTTAACTCATAGAGCCCCTGAGGTGTGTGAACATACTTATTGGTGGTCACCCGACTGACCGTCGACTCATGCATTTCGATCTCTTCAGCCACATCTCTTAACACCAGTGGCTTAAGATAAGCAATGCCTTTGTCAAGGAATTCCGTTTGAAACCGTACGATACTCTCCGTAACCCGGTACAAGGTTCGTTGACGCTGGTGAATACTCTTGATCAACCACGCCGCGGATCGCATTTTTTCCTGGATATATGCCTTTGTTTCATCCGATACCCGACCTTTGTTCTTCAACATCCGTCTGTAATAGGCATTAATTCTTAACTTCGGCAAACCATCTTCGTTTTGGATGATTTCGTAGCCGTCCCCCACTTTGGCCACGTAAATGTCAGGGGTAACATAGATGGTTTCCTCGGCCGCATAAATTCTCCCGGGCCTGGGATCCAGCGCCTGAATAGCGGCAACCGCCGTCAAAACATCCTGAACACCAACGCCAAGCTGATCGGCAACCTGACGGTACCGTTTCTCCTCCAAATCCTTGAGGTGATCCCTGATGATTTTCTCCACCAGAGTCCCGGCGAGATCCTGAAATAAGGCCTGTATCAACAGGCATTCCCTGGTGTCCCTTGCCGCCACACCCACAGGATCAAAATTCTGAATTAGCGCCAGTACCTCCCTGATATCATCAACCAAGTTGCCGGTTGCCTGGGATATTTCGTCCAGAGTAACCTCTAAATACCCGTCATCATTCAAGTTGCCAATGATATAGGCACCAATTCCCTTTTTTTCATCATTCACATTGCTCATATTCAACTGCCAGAACAGGTGTGAAGACAGGTCCGTTTTGGTAGCCGTAAAATTCTCAAAGGACGGCGCATCTTTCTGTTCGGTGTGCCTTTCCGAAAAATTTTCGGAATAACCGCTATTGTATTCTGAAAGATAGCTTTCCCAATCCACATCATCCCTTGCCCGTTCCTCTACGGTCACTTCGGGAAGTGAAGGAGAGTCCGGGTCCGGGCCGGAATCATCTCCTGAGGGATTTTCAGATTTTACTTCCAGAGATGCCTGTAATGCCTTCTCGGATTCCGCCTCTTTCTCTCCCGCACCATCATCCCCGTCAATCTCATCTCGACTCATCTCTTCAAGGATAGGGTTTTCCTCCATTTCCTGAGAAACGGTCTCAAGGAGTTCAAGCCTTGACAGCTGCAGAAGCTTGATGGCCTGTTGCAGCTGGGGAGTCATTACAAGCTGCTGGGTAAGAGCCAAAGATTGTCTGAGTTCTAACGCCATAACCAATTCAAAAATACCAAAAAAACTTCTTAGAGATTGAAATTCTCGCCCAGATAAACACTCCGGGCCAACTCGCTTTTTACAATATCATCCGGGGGACCCTGTTCAATGATTCGTCCCTGATTAATAATGTAGGCCCTGTCGCAAACATTCAATGTCTCTCGTACATTATGGTCCGATATGATAACGCCCAGACCCCGACTTTTTAACTGACGAATGATCTGCTGAATATCGTTGACGGCCAATGGATCAATACCGGCAAAGGGCTCATCTAAAAGCATAAACCTGGGGTCTGTCACCAGGGCCCTGGATATTTCCAGCCTCCGCCTTTCCCCACCCGAAAGGGATAACGCCTTCTGTTTGGCCAAGTGATCAATGTGCAACTCCTTGAGGCCTCTTTCCATACGATCTCTTCGTTCCTGTACCGGAACACGCAGCATCTCAAGTATGGCGAGAAGATTCTGCTCAACGGTCAATTTACGGAATACCGAAGGCTCCTGGGCCAGATAACTGATACCTTTTCTGGCCCTTTGAAACATAGGGTCCTGCGTAATGTCCTTGCCGTCTAAAAAGACCCGCCCTTCGCTGGGCCGCGTGAGCCCCACGACCATGTAGAAAGTCGTTGTTTTCCCCGCGCCGTTGGGTCCCAGAAGGCCGACAATCTCCTGTCTGTTGACCGTCACATTTACACGATCAACGACCCGTTTACCGCCATAGGCTTTGACAAGACCATTGGCCTCCAGCTTTTCGGATGCCGCATTCACGGCCCTTTTCCCTTCTCCTGTTTTGGGAAAATGACCGCCCGGACTTTCTTGTCCCCGGCACTCTCCACAATACTCCGGTTCTCTTTAAGGAAAAGCGTAATCACATCGCCTTCAACAAAATCCTCTCCCTGCTTCACAACAGGCTTCCCCGTAAGAACCAGTTTTTCATCTTTTTGATAAAAAACAGCCTTTTCCCCGGTGGCCACTCCGCCCTCGGCACGAATGATTTTTACAGTCCCGGTGGCAACGATTCTGTCGATACGGGCTGAAACCTTTTCGGTCTCTTTCTGCTCAGAAGGGTTTTCATAAAATACCACCAATTTCTGACACAATACGGTGAAATCATCCCGCTTGGCTTCCACATCGCCTGCAAAGGTTACCCTCTTTTTATTACCATCGGCTTCCAGGGTCTTGCTTTTGATCACCATCGGACCCGGGCTCTTTTTTTGAGCCTTCTCACCGGGACCGGCCGACAGGGCCGAACCGGCCTCCCCCCCCAGCAGAAGCAGTACCGCCAACACGAAAACCAGGTAAAATGCAAACCGTTTCATTGCGTTGCCGATACCCCCGCTTCCTGGTTAATGGTTGTCACCACATTTGACAAAATCTTGATCCTATTCTCTGAAAGATCGGCAAAAATGCCTTTTCCCTTCACCGTAAAGAATGGACCGGATATTTCCACCGGTTCTTCATTATTCACAGTGCCTTTTTTTTCGTCAATTACCACATACTCCGTAAGAAAACGATACTCGGTTCCGTAAGAACCGTCCAATTCGCCCTGAAGTTCAATCTTTCCAATGTCCTTACAGTAAATCCCTTTCTCGCCTCTCAGGGAAAACCCGGGCCTTCCCTCGGCCTCCACCTTCAGATAAAAATCAAAGAACCGAATGGTTTTTCTATCTTCTGATAAACGAACCTCCTTTGCGTCGAGAGCCCATTTTATTTTTCCATCCAGATCATCCTGGCGATAATGAATATCTTTGAGTTCTACACCTTCACCCGAAATAACGTCCTTTAGAAAAGCGGTGGTTTTGATGAAATCTCTACCGGCTTTTGCAAAATAGAAACCCACCGCCAGAAATAAAACGAGGACTCCCACAAGGGGCCAATGTCTTTTCAAAAAACTTTTCATGAGACCAGTCGCAGTATATCAACCCCTGCTTTGTTCTGTAAAGGCAATTCTAGGCCAGCACCCACGGCATTTCAGTATCCATTCGCAAATCTCCCTGACAGCGCCGTGACCCCCTCTTTTGCTCGTTATGAAATCCGCCGCTTCCCGAACTTCCCCGGCAGCATCCGCCACGGCAATACACAAACCGGACTCGCGAAACATGGCCAGATCGGGCAAATCATCCCCAACAGAGCCCACCTGTGATTTCATAAGGCCTCTTTTTTCAATCAAGCGTCTGCAAACGAGGCGTTTGTCCGATGTTCCTTGATACACCTCACGAATTCCCAGTTCCCTGGCGCGATGGGCAACAGCCCGGGACCTTCGACCGGTGACAATAACCACTTCAACCCCATCGCGCATGAGCAGTTTCAAACCAAAACCGTCCTTTACATCAAAGGATTTAACCTCTTCCCCCTTTTCATTCAACGTAATACGACCGTCCGTTAAAACCCCGTCAACGTCCAGGAAAAGCAGTTTTATTCCGGCAGCCTTATCTTCCATTGTGTTCCACTCCATCGGTGGTGGGTATGAGCGCGCCTAAGACCGGACCAGCGCATGGATGCTCTTGAGCATTTTCACCAAGGGCTTTATCGTTTTGAGAGGCAGTGAATTGGGCCCATCGCACAGGGCGCAATCCGGGTCAGGGTGTACTTCCATGAAAACCCCGTTTGCGCCTGCCGCCACAGCCGCTTTTGCAAGACAGCCCACAAACTCCCGCTCTCCACCGGAACTGTCCCCTGAACCACCCGGCAGTTGTACGCTGTGTGTGGCATCAAACACGATGGGAAAGCCGAGTTTTGCCATTATGGTCAGGGATCTCATGTCAACCACGAGGTTGTTGTAGCCGAAAGAAAATCCTCTCTCCGTAACCAGAATATTCCGGTTTCCGGCGGCGGTCACCTTCTCAGTGATCGGCCCCATTTCAAGAGGCGAAATGAACTGACCTTTCTTGATATTGATGGGAATTCCGAATTTAGCCACATGCACGAGGAGATCGGTCTGGCGACACAAGAACGCCGGGATCTGGATCACATCGAGTACCCGGGCCGCTTTTTCCACGTCACTGATACGATGCACATCCGACAAAACAGGCAATCCGAACTGCTCCTTGACCTTTTGAAGAATATGAAGCCCCTTGTCGAGACCGGGGCCTCGGTAGGAGTTCAAAGAGGTCCGGTTCGCTTTATCATAAGAGGCTTTAAAAATAATCGGCATTTGGAGATCATCACACATCTCCTTCAAATAACGTGCGATTTCCAGCGTGCTGGACTCACTTTCAATGACGCAGGGTCCTGCAATCAAGAAAAACTGCCTCTCTGCGTCTATGGACAAACTGCCTGGTTCAATTTTTTTTATCATGCACCTGATTCCAACGAACCCGAAAAGTGGTTAAAGCCGAATTCATGCGGTTGGTCTTGAGGTCTCAATTGATTTCTTTTAAGGACCGTATGACCACGTTATTATAGCATAGCTTCGGGAAAGTCAAGATTCCCAAATGAGGAACAACTTTTTCTTGTCATGTAAGGCAAGAAGACTTATCATGCATTTTCTCGCTTTTTTAGAGCTTGCAAGGATGAGGAACCTTGCATGGTTGTTTACTTTGGGGGAGGTCCGTTTCGAATGGTAAAAAAGAAGGTTTCCAAAACCATTGACGACATCAACAGGAAGATTAAAGAGGGTAAGGTCGTTGTGGTCACAGCCGATGAAATGGTCGGCATTGTTAAAAAAAATGGTTCTGAAAAGGCCGCGCAAGAGGTGGATGTGGTCACCACGGGGACCTTTTCCCCCATGTGTTCTTCCGGTGCTTTCATAAATTTCGGGCACACCAAACCCGGCATCAAAGCCAGCCGCACGTGGTTGAACGACGTACCCGCGTATGGGGGGTTGGCCGCAGTGGACTGCTATATTGGGGCCACGGAACCCAGAGAGGATGATCCTTTGAACGGGGTTCACCCGGGGCAGTTTAAATACGGGGGCGGACACGTACTCCACGATCTGGTGGCGGGTAAAAAAGTCGAACTGCGTGCCACGGCCTACGGTACCGACTGCTACCCCAAGACCCAGGTGAAGAAAAAAGTTGCCCTTTCAGACCTTCCCTACGCCATGATGCTCAACCCCAGGAATGCTTATCAGAACTATAATTGTGCCATAAATCTCACCAAGAAAACCATCTATACTTACATGGGGATTCTAAAGCCCAACGGTGGAAACGCTAATTATGCTACGGCCGGGGAGCTCAGTCCGCTTTTTAACGACCCCTACTACCGAACCATCGGTCTGGGAACCAGAATTTTTCTGGGCGGCGCCCAAGGATATGTCATTGCACCGGGCACACAGCACAATCCAAATGCTGACAGACACGAAAACGGCACCCCCTTAACCCCTGCCGGCACCCTCATGGTGAGTGGCGATATGAAAGAGATGGATCCCCGATGGGTTATAGGGGTCAGCATGCTGGGGTACGGCTGCTCCCTTGCCGTGGGCTTAGGAATTCCCATTCCCATTCTGGATGCGGAAATGGCGCAATATACGGGTGTCTCAGATGAAAATCTTTACACTCAGGTCATTGATTATGGGAATGATTATCCCAAGGGAGAAGGAAAAAGCCTGGCCCGGGTCAGTTATGCGGATCTCAAAAACGGTATGATTCGCGTTAACGGACAGGACGTACCCGCAGTGCCCATCTCTTCCCACAAACGGTCGCTGGAGATTGCAAACATCCTAAGAGAATGGATAGAAAAGGGGGATTTTTTGTTGACCCAACCCCAGGAAACCTTGCCCGCTTAAGGATTGAGGCGATATGCCCGTCATGCTTACCCTCTTGTAAATGAGGCCCCATGACTCCCGTAAATACAGCCATTGTACATATCAACGCATCCTTGCTCAGGGAGATCGACAAAAACACCTTTATCTCCTGCATCACGGGCGCATGCGCGGACGAGAAATGGAAGGGGCACGTTCTGAGCTTTTTCCTGGAAACCCCCACATGGTTGATTCATGACATGGTCCTTTCGGGTGCTTTCACTTTCAAAGAACTCATGGACGCCCAAACCCGATGGAAAACCGAGGAATACGCCGATGAAAACACCACCCGATGGATCCGGGAAATGGGCTATCTCTCAATGGGAAAAGCTGCTGAACTTGGCATTGCCCGTTTTATCTGACCTTGAAACGCCTTGGACGCTAGGCGGCGGGACCGGGCTCTTCTTAAGCCTCAATCACAGGGTCAGTTATGATATTGATATTTTTCTGGAAGATCCACGAGGGCTAAAAACCATTGCTGGAGATCCACGTACAAAACGGATTTCAAGTGATTGGCAATTCCCGGGCAACTATTTGAAGTTGATAAGGCAAGAGGGGGAAATCGATTTCATCCTTGCGGCCACCATCACTGAAAATTGTTTTTTTGCTTACGATTTTAAAGGGATAGAAATCAAGGTGGAAACGCCTGCGGAAATCATTGCCAAAAAGATCCGATACCGCGGAAGCAATTTTACCATACGGGATATTTTCGATTTCGCTCTGGCCGCAGACCATGATCCGCAGCTAATGGTGAAACTGAGTCAAGCCCTTTTGCGGAAGGATTTTCAGAAAACCCTGGATCGCGTGACCCTTCTGAAGCACAACTTTTCAGAGGACCAATCCATTTCGCAATTCATCAACATTCTTAAAACAAGCGGCAACCTCGCGGAAATATATGACGTTGTCATCAAGCATCTGAAAAGCGAGCCAAGCCGTCCTTGAGGATCTTGAAGGAAATTTTTCCACGCCAGTCATCCCAACTACAGGAATCCACCTGATAGGAAAGGACATCCTCCGCTTTTGGGTTCAGGGCATCTGCCGGTTCAGTATTTCAATGTCGCGGAGGTCACGCCTGCGCTTTGCCCCTGCGGCCAGGAACTTACGGACGGCCAGCTCGATGATGGTTCGGGCTTCCAAATCGACGCCGGTAAACCCAGGCACATTGTACAAAATGATGGGGATAGGAGATCGATCCGCCAGGAAGGTATAATGGGCGCACAGGGCCACATAGTCCATCCTCGGTTTATAATAATGAGGCGTCACGATCATGGCGGCATGGGCCCCCGTCTCTGCCGCCTTTTCGGTCACTTCAATCACCTCCTTGAAAACGGTATTTTCGCAACCGGCTTTCATAATAGTCTCTGTTTTCATCAGCCTTCAGAATGGCTTTCTGAATAATTTGGATGGCTTCGTCCTTCAAACCATTTTGGTAACAGGCTTCAGCCAGGGTGTCCAGAAATTGGGGGACAGGCTGCAGGGCCACGGCTTTTCGGGCCAATGCCAGCGCCCGGAACCTGTTTTGTAAATCCGGGTTTGAAGCGGTCAGCATCATCCAGGCCAGATTGTTCAATGCCACTGCTTGGTGAGGGTTCCACCCGATGATCTGCTCATAGAGAGCCATGGTTTCCGCCTCTTTTCCCATCCGCTGGTAAACCATGGCCAGGTTCATGGCCAGATTTATATTCCGGGGGTGTTCCTCGAGTTTGCGACTGAGCTCTCTGCCGACCAGGTCGTATGCCATATGCGTCTTCATGTCCCCGAAATTGAGATAATAACCCAGGCAACCGATACCCGCCAGGTAAACCAGGAAAGATATCAACACGAAACGGTTCTGTTTCCCGGCGAATCGGGGTACTTCCAGGGTTTTTGAAAGACAGGCGACCCGTTGCCCGATACTGAAATGGTGCCAGTTGGGCACATCGCGGGATTTTCCGCTCAAATAGGCAATTTTTTCAAGCGCATTGATGATGAACGCGGGTGTTCCCATGACCGTTGCGGCGTAAAGATCAGCCTGACGTTCAAAATGGCGCATGAAAAACCCCATGATGTAACGGAAATAAATTAAGAGAGTCAACAGCATGGGAACCGACACCGAAAGATAGAAGAGGGTCGTGGACCGGGCGTTGTCTTCCGTGATGAGCGCCGCCAGAGGGGACCATACATAGGCCATATAGATATAAACATCCGATAACCCGAATGAAATAACCATGAATCCCACGAAGAACAGGACGTAAAAAAGCAAATGAAAATATCGGGCATGGCCCATCTCATGGGCCAGAACAGACTCCAGCTCCTCTGTGGAAAGCGCGGACATCAGTGCATCAGTCACCAGAATGTACCGATACCGCGGTATAATCCCCATAATGCCCGCCGTCATCATCCGCCCCTCAAAAATAGGCCAGCTGAGCAGGCGGCGGTAGCGGAAACCCTGTTGCTTTAAGAAAGCCGTCAGATGTCTCCCTTTCTCGGATGTCTCCAGGGGCTTGCACCCCCACCAGTACTGAATGAATTTCGGCATGACCACTACCAGTAGGGACAAAAAAACGGCAAAAAACACTAACTGACCGTACAGGCTGTTTAAAAAGGCACTGGAGGATGCCCATGGACTGAGTGAAAGCAGGTCATAGACGAACGTGAGCACGAACCATGGAAAGAGGACAGGGAGGTTGAACCGAAGGTTGCTCAGCACAAAACTGCGCCTTCCAATATTCACGCGAAAAAGGACCCGGTACGTGGGCCAGGCCAAATACCAGATGGTGCTCAAATAGAAGAGAAACAACGCAATGGCAAAGAGGCCCTGCACCACGGAGAAAGCCGCAAGACCGGGAACTGCCAAAAGCCATTGTTTGAGGCTGAAAAAATAGACGGCAACGGCAAACAACAATATGGACAGGATGGAAAGCCACAGA
>JAGHDR010000393.1 GCA_021159825.1 Deltaproteobacteria bacterium
ACTTGAAACCCACCGTCATTCTCATGGAAGATTCCCAACATTTCCGCCGGATGACCCACAGCCCCCTCGTGGTGGGTTTTGCCGTGCCCGGAAAAAATCTTGTGGTCATCGATTACGCCGGAATCAGAAACCCCTTGCAATTTAGAAATATCCTGAAACATGAATTCTGCCACCTGCTCCTTCACGAACATGTGGACAAGGTTCCCATTCCACGATGGTTTGACGAAGGCATTGCCCAGTGGACCAGTAATGGCGTAATGGATATTCTCCATGACCAAAAGGATGCCCTTTTGCCGAAAGCCGCCTTTTCTGATCGCATCATCCCATTGGGAGCGCTGAATAAGGGGTTTCCCGGAAACCCAAATGCGTTGCGTCTGGCCTACGAAGAGAGCAGAAGTTTCATTAACTACATCATCAGCACCCATGGAAAGCCGGGATTGCTTGAAATTCTCAGGTTGATGAAAAACGGTGTCACCCTGCGAAAGGCTGTTCTTCAGGCGCTTGGCGCCCCCCTTTACAAAATTGAAAAAGACTGGCAATCATCCCTTAAACAGAATATTGCGTGGTTTGCCCATCTGAGCTATTATTTATACGAAATTCTCTTTGCCTTGGGCGGGTTGATTGTGGTTTATGCCTTCATTAGAATATCGCGAAAAAAAAGAGCCTATATGGAAGAGGAATAGCACATGAAAAGGTTTGGTTGATATTTTCGCCCAGGTATGCCAAAGTCCCACATCGTGGTGAGTTTGCGGACAGATTTTCATTGAAAGGAACCAACAAGCATGGATTTTCCTCTCTTATTTTCCCCCATCACCATTCAGAACATGGCGCTAAAAAACCGGATTGTCATGACCGCCATGCATCTGGGGTATACCCCGCAGGGGAAGGTTACCGACTCGCTCGTTAATTTTTACGCCGAAAGAGCCAAAGGAGGCGTCGGCCTCGCCATTGTGGGGGGATGCCCCATCGATGAATTCGGGGGCATGGTGGGCATGATTGCCCTCTATGACGATCGTTTCATCCCCGGATTGAAGCGACTTACCGATGCGGTTAAAAACCACGGCGCCAAAATCGCTGCTCAGCTCTATCAGGCCGGACGGTATACCCATTCAGCCATGATCGGCGGCCGAAAACCGATTTCCGCTTCCGCCGTCCGTTCCAAACTGACGGGAGAAACCCCCAGGGCGCTGGCGCTTGAGGAAATTCCCGGCGTTCAGAACAAATTTACTGAAAGCGCCCTGCGGGCGCGGGAAGCGGGATTTGATGCCGTTGAAGTCCTGGGAAATGCCGGATACCTCATCAGTCAGTTTCTTTCACCCATTACCAACCTTCGTGAGGACGAATACGGGGGCTCTTTTGAAAACCGCATGCGGTTCGGTATCGAAACCATTTCAAAAGTTCGAAAGGCCTTAGGCCCTGATTATCCGATCCTGCTGCGTATCGCCGGCAATGATTTCATGAAAGGGAGTAACACCAATCATGAGGCAAAAATATTTGCGGCGGAAGCCGAAAAGACGGGCATCGATCTCTTTAATGTCACGGGCGGCTGGCATGAAACGCGTGTGCCCCAGCTCACCATGGGTGTCCCCAGAAAAGCCTACGTTTATCTGGCCAGAGGAATCCGTTCCGCTGTCTCGGGGCCGGTCATTTCCAGCAACCGCATCAATGATCCCAGAGACGCCGAAGAAGTCCTTCGAAGCGGCGGCGCAGACCTTGTAACCGTGGCCAGAGGGCTTCTGGCAGACCCTGATTTTCCCAACAAGGCCCGCACGGGGAAATCCCGTCTCATCTACCATTGTGTGGCATGCAACCAGGGATGTTTTGACGCCGTTTTTCAGGGTCGTCCCGTCACCTGCATGGTGAACCCGCGGGCGGGTCTCGAGGCCGAGCTGCAGATAAAACCCGCGCCAAAATCCCGTAAAATAATCGTTATCGGCGGGGGTCCGGCCGGTATGACCCTGGCTTGTACCGCCAAAGACCGGGGTCACCATGTGATTCTCATGGAGAAAAGTGACAGGCTGGGGGGCCAGATTCTTTTAAACCATTCAATCCCCGGACGTCAAGAGCTGGAGACAGCAGCCATCGACCTGATCCACAACCTTCGGGACAAGGGCGTGGAGACGATTATGGAAAAAACGGCAACACCGGACATCATCCGCCGGATGGCGCCGGATGTGGTGGTGGTGGCTACCGGTGCTCAACCGGCAAAACCGAAAATCAAAGGCATCGATGGCGACAATGTAATTCAGGCCTGGGAACTGCTTGAAAAAAATACGGAAACAGGACAAAAGGTGGTGGTTCTCGGCGGAAACGCCGTGGGCCTCGAAACCGCCCTGTTTCTTGCAAATCAGGGAACCCTGTCTCCCGAAGTGCTTCACTTTCTCATGGTAAACCGCGCCGAAACACCCGAAACACTAACAACATTGCTCGACCGGGGAAGCAAACAGGTCACGGTGGTTGAAATGACCCAAAAAGCAGGCACCGATGTAGGGCTGACCACCAAATGGACCCTTATGGGGGAATTGAAGCGCCTCGGCGTAAAAATTATAACGCAAACCGAAGCGGTGGAGATAACACCGGAAGGCCTTCAGGTGGAAGATGAACAAGGCCCGGGATTTATCGCTGCGGATACCGTTGTGCTCGCAGCCGGATCAAAGGCGGAAAATGGCCTGGTCAAAGAATTGGAGGATCAGGCGCCTGAAATCCATGTGATCGGAGACGCCAAAAAACCGCGAAACGTGCCGGATGCCATTCGAGAAGGGTTTCAATTGGGGTTAACACTTTAAGAGTGCCCATCCACAAATGGCCAATTTGCCCAATTTCGGCGTCAGGCTCAAATTGTAATCCTCGAAATACTATAATGTATTTCTGCGGTTACAATTATCGCCTTCCTTGAACTCGAACAAATTTTCTCATTCGTGGACGGACACGAGTTAAAATTATGGCCCAGGTCATTGCCATCTCCAATCAAAAAGGGGGGGTGGGGAAAACAACCACTGCTGTTAATCTTTCCGCCGCCATTGCTGCCGGTGAAAAAACATGTCTTCTGATTGATTGTGATCCTCAGGGGAATGCCACCACCGGATTGGGACTGGATATCAGCGAAATATCCCACGGCCTCTACGATGTTTTGATGGGAACTTCTTCCCTGGAAGATGCCATCACCCAAACCGAACTCCCCCACCTTCACCTTCTGGGTGCCACCCACGATCTCATCGGCGCCGAAGTGGAAATGGTTTCCATGACCGCCAAGGAATTTCTTTTGAGAAAACCCATTTCGGTACTTCGAAAACGCTATGATTATATATTTCTCGATTGCCCCCCCTCACTCGGTTTTCTCACCATCAACGCCCTCACAGCATCAGCATCCGTCCTCGTGCCTCTTCAATGCGAGTATTATGCACTGGAAGGATTGTCCAAACTGCTGACCACCGTAAAAGCCGTCAAGAAACGACTCAACCCCGTACTCAGGCGCGTCGATATTCTGCTGACCATGTATGACAAACGCAATAACCTTTCCCGTCAAATCGAGCAGGAAGCCCGCGCGCTCTTCGATGAACGGGTGCTGAAAACGGTGATTC
Source organism: Deltaproteobacteria bacterium (assembly GCA_021159825.1). Classification (GTDB taxonomy): domain Bacteria; phylum Desulfobacterota; class DSM-4660; order Desulfatiglandales; family Desulfatiglandaceae; genus NaphS2. The sequence continues at coordinate 3,582 of JAGHDR010000393.1, forward strand.
CTCGAAACGTCCGTCTGAGTGAGGCACCCAGTTACGGCAAACCCATCATCCTCTACGATATACGATCGCAGGGTGCCCAGGGTTACCTGTCGCTGGCGCGTGAAATCATTGAAAGAAAGAAGGCGCCATGACAAAACGAAATGCTCTGGGAAAAGGGTTATCGGCCCTGATTCCCGACGGTCACGATCTGGATGAAAAAGAAGAGCAGTTTTTTCTCTGCCCTGTCGCAGCCATTGAGCCCAATCCAAACCAGCCCCGGCAACGGTTCCTGGCCCATGAGCTGGATGAACTGACCGTTTCCGTTCGTGAAAAAGGGATATTGACCCCCCTGCTGGTGAACAAGACCGAAGCCGGCTACCAGCTCATTGCGGGCGAAAGACGCTGGCGGGCCGCCCAGATGGCAGGGCTTGAACGGGTTCCTGTTGTGGTGAAGGACGTAACGCCCTCGGAGTCACTCGAACTGGCGCTCATCGAAAACATTCAGAGACAAGACCTCAACCCCATTGAAGAGGCCCTGGCCTGTAAAAAATTAATGGAAGACACCGCATCCACCCAGGAAATGTTGTCACGTCGGTTGGGCAAGGATCGATCCACCATCGCCAACCTGTTACGGCTGCTGAATCTGCCGACCGCCATTCAGCAGGACGTCATTGACAACCGCCTCAGTATGGGACACGCACGACTGCTGGCCGGTATAACGGAAAAAGACCCGCAACGGATATTGCGGGATACCATTATCAAAAAAGGGTTGTCCGTACGGCAGGCCGAGGCCCTGGCCGGAAAACTTAAAAAGCCGCCCACACCCAAAAAAGTCCTATCCAAAGACGATCCCTATATTCAGTCGCTATCAGATAATCTCAAACGAAGCCTGGGGACCAAAGTGGAGATCAAAAAGGAAGGCAAACAGGGTCGGATTCTCTTGTATTTCTATTCCGATGACGAACTGGACCGATTGGTGGAATTCTTGACTTAAGGGCTAATTTTTTCTCTGCTTCCACTTTCTTTCCTCGCCCCTGACCAGTCTCAATACGTTTTCGCCGTGCCTGAAATAGATAAGCACCGCCATGATAACTGATGCAAATACCACGGGTTTCGGTTGATGGAAAAGCGCCAGAAATATGGGGATTGAACCTGCTGAAACCATGGATCCCAGGGATATGAAATCCCACTTCAACACAACCAGGAGAAAAACAAGAAGCCCCAGCACACAGGCAATGGGAGACAGGGCCAGATAAGTACCCAGGGCCGTGGCAACGCCCTTACCCCCCCGAAACCCCATGAAAATGGAAAACTGGTGCCCCAGCAGTGGACAAAGGCTGACCACTGCCAGTGCCGTCTGGCTCGAAATGTCCCCTTTGAAGGAACAGGTGGAAAAAACAAGGATCGGAACCAAGCCTTTCAACACGTCGAGGGCCAACGTCAAAAGCCCCCATTTGAGTCCCAGCTCCCTGGCCACATTGGTGGCGCCGATATTCTTGCTTCCCCTTTGGGTAATATCGATTTGTGCCGCCATCCCGGCGATGATTTTTCCAAACGGTACTGCACCCAATAGATAGGCACCCAAGGCAAAATAAAGCGTTTGACTGAGCATAAAGCCCTCCCTTATTTTTGTTTTCGGAATTTCAGATCTTTACAATACCCACCGGCTCTGATAGATTTTCCCACATAAAATACCGACGTTTAGAATGGGATGCAACGCTTTTTTCACCCCAAGTGATCATGCACGAGGTTGATACCGTGAGACTGATGGTTTTGGATGGACAGGGAGGCGGCATCGGCGCCACCCTGATTAAGGGGCTCAGAGCTTCCCTGGGCGTCGATCTGGAAATCCTGGCGCTGGGAACCAATTCCATTGCTACCTCCAGGATGATGAAGGCCGGCGCCAATCGGGGCGGATCGGGAGAAAATGCCATTGTTCGCACCAGTCACGGGGTCGATGTGATTATCGGGCCTGTCTCCATTTTAATGGCCAATGCCATGATGGGAGAACTGACCCCAAAAATGGCAACCGCCGTCAGCTCGAGCCCGGCCAGAAAAATTCTGATTCCCCTTACCCAGGAGCGCGTCAGGATCGTGGGCATTTCCAGGGAACCCCTGCCTCACCTGGTAAACCAGGCAGTCAAAATAGTAGAAGAGATCGTACAGGAGATGGATAAACATGTGTGAATCAATAGCCTATATTTTAAAAAATGGAGAGGAAGAACTGTTTTTCGAGGATGTGGATGCTCTGGAAAACAGGAATAATGAGATAAAACTGGTCAATATTTTCGGTGAGACCAAAAATATCCGTGCAAAAATCAAACAGTTTTCACTGGTAGAGCATAAAATTCTTCTGGAACCCTGTTAATACCAACCCCGGAAACGTCACCAAATTAGATCTAAGAGAGGCATGAACATGATAGAGTCCTTTTCAAAAAAAATTCACTGGCTGGGACACGATGGGTTTCGAATGGACAGCGAAAAAATCATCTATTTTGACCCCTATCAGATTGATACCGGCCCCTTGGCTGACCTGATCCTCATATCCCATGACCATTTCGATCACTGTTCACCTGAAGATGTGGCCAAAATTCAGGGACCGGAGACGATTATTGTCACCGAAAAAGATTCGGCTGAAAAACTCACCGGGGATGTGAGGATCTTAAAACCGGGAGAGACCCTGAGCCTGGATGGTGTAACAATTCAGGGCGTGCCTTCCTACAACACCGATAAGGATTTTCACCCGAGAAAAAACGGATGGCTGGGATTTTTGGTTGAGGTATCGGGCATCAGGATATATCATGCGGGGGATACGGATTATATCCCGGAGATGAGAGATCTGAAAGTCGATATTGCCCTCCTGCCGGTGTCGGGCGCCTATGTCATGACGGCGGAGCAGGCCGTTAAAGCAGCACTCGCCATTGGGCCGGGTCTCGCCATTCCCATGCACTATGGCGCCATTGTGGGCAGTAAGCAAGATGCCCTGGACTTCAAGAACGCCCTGGACGGCAAGGTGGATGTGCTGATCCTTGAAAAAATATAACCTGGACCATCCACCTTGCTTACAAAGAGGAATAATTTATGACCACAAACACGTTGAATGAAAAGACCGGCATTACCGATAAGCTGGAAAAAGATTGTATCAACACCATCCGGTTTCTTGCAGTGGACGGTGTGCAAAAAG
>JAGHDR010000169.1 GCA_021159825.1 Deltaproteobacteria bacterium
ATTTTGAAATTTGAGGATTTGGAAGTATGGAAGAGGTCTTCACGATTATGTGCAAATTTGTACAAACACTTTCAAGATATTATGGGTATGCTTTTACTGATAACTGATAACTGATAACTGACAACTGATACCGTATAGCGGTTTTCTTGTTTTTTGTGACAGAAAACCAGGTGATAAGGTACTAAATTCGTGACTTTTTACGAGACCATCAATGTTGTTTTCATCAAAAGAAAGGACCGTCTATGCATTCCACCCTTGAGCTTTCAGAACTTCACGACCATGTGGGCAGACTCTTTATGGCCGGCATGCCCGGTCCTCGTCTGGATGCGGGGACCATCTCACTGATTCGAGACAGGGGACTGGGCGGGGTTATTTTATTTAAACGGAATATCATTGATCCCCTTCAGGTGACAGTACTTTGCAACGATCTTCAGGAAACGGCGCTGAAATATCACGGCGTTCCCCTTTTTCTGGGTGTGGACCAGGAAGGGGGGCGTGTGGCCCGGCTGGGGGACCCCTTCACCTGTTTTCCCGGTAACAGCGCCATCGGCGATGGTCCCCGGTCCCACGAGATGGCCGCCGTTTTTGGCCGGGTAACGGCAATGGAAATGCGGCTGGTGGGCCTCAACATGAATATGGCGCCGGTACTGGATGTACCCAGAGGTCCGGTGGATCAGCACCTTCAAGGTCGAATGTTCGGGGAGGACCCGGGCCGGGTGGGAGGTCTGGGACAAATTGTCATAAAAGCACTTCAGAAAAACGGCGTCATGGCGGTGGGCAAACACTTTCCCGGTTTGGGAAAAGCGCGCCTGGATCCCCATGAGCATCTCCCCACCATCGAAGGGGATAAACAGGAAATGGAAACCATCAACCTGCCGCCCTTTCAAGATGCCATTCGGGAAGGGGTTTCCGCCATCATGACGTCCCATGCTATTTACCCGGGCCTGGATCCGCATCATCCGGCCACCCTGTCTTATCCGATTATCACGGAATTGTTGCGGGAACAGCTGGGGTTTCAGGGACTGATCGTCACCGATGACCTGGAAATGGGGGCCATCCGGAAGGACCCGGGTGTTCCGGAAGGTGCGGTAAGGGCTTTTGAAGCGGGCAATGACATCCTGCTCATCTGCGAAGACCAGGGGCTTGTGGGGGAGAGCATGGACAAGGTGAGAAACCGGTTGCTTGCAAATGAGACGTTGCTTTCACGGCTCCATGAATCGGTCGATCGCATTATGGCCGCCAAGGAGAAATTCCTGAAGGACTGGGAGCCTGTTTCCCTGAAAAAAGTAAAACGCTATTTCAGGAATAAAGTCTGATTCTATCCAAATCTATAGCTCGTATTCTCCCCAGCTCTAAGCCCATGTCAACGGCTTTTCATTTTAAGGGATTGTCAACCTTGTGAAAAACGTCACTTGACGACCGTTTTTTTTTGTGATAGGCAAAGATTCTCCAAAAAGGTTCTACTTTATTTTGAATGTTTAAATGGCAGTTGGGACGGAGCATATTTCCGAACCTGCAAAAACATCACTACCATATGAGGAGGATTAAAGGAATGGCTTACAATGCAGTAGAAATGGCAGACTGGCAGATTTCCGAATCTGCCGAGAAAAACATGCCGACACCTGATGAATGGCGGGAGAAGCTGGGTCTTGAAAAAGACGAAATTTTGCCCATGGGTCGGCTGGCCAAGCTGGACTTTCTGAAAATCATCAACAGGACGAAGGATCAACCGGACGGAAAATATATCGAAGTGACCGCCATCACACCAACCCCCCTGGGTGAAGGGAAGAGTACCACCTCATGTGGTCTGATGGAAGGGTTGGGAAAACGCGGCGTTAACGTGGGCGGTGCTCTCAGACAACCTTCGGGTGGCCCCACCATGAACGTCAAGGGAACCGCGGCCGGCGGTGGAAACTCCCTTCTGATCCCCATGACCGAATTTTCCCTGGGACTCACCGGCGACATCAACGACATCATGAACGCTCACAACCTGGCCATGGTGGCCATGACGTCCCGCATGCAGCACGAACGCAACTACAGCGATGAGCAGCTGGCTCGCCTTACCGGCATGTCCCGTCTCAACATAGATCCCACACGCGTGGAGCTGGGATGGATCATCGACTTCTGCGCCCAATCCCTTCGAAATATCGTGATTGGTATGGGCGGTCGTTTTGATGGGTTCACCATGCAAAGCAAGTTCGGCATTGCCGTGGGTTCCGAATGTATGGCCATTCTCGCTGTCATCAAGGATCTGGCTGATTTGAAAGAGCGCCTGAACAACATCACCGTGGCATTTGACAAGAGCGGCAACCCTGTGACCACCGGCGATCTGGAAGTGGGCAACGCCATGACCGCTTTCATGCGCAACACCATCAACCCCACCATGATGTGCACAGCCGAGTACAATCCCTGTATGGTGCATGCCGGCCCCTTTGCCAATATCGCCGTGGGTCAGTCTTCCATCATCGCGGACAGGGTGGGCCTGAAACTGTTTGACTACCATGTGACTGAGAGTGGTTTTGCAGCGGACATCGGTTTTGAGAAGTTCTGGAATGTGAAGTGTCGGGTCAGCGGTTTAAAACCCCATGTGTCCGTTTTGACCACCACCATCCGCGCCCTTAAGATGCATGGCGGCGGTCCCAAGGTCGTGGCAGGGCTTGCGCTTGACGAAGCCTATACCAAGGAAAATCTGGAATTGGTGGAAAAGGGTTGCGAAAACATGGTCCACATGATCGGGGTTATCCGCAAATCCGGCATCAATCCTGTGGTGTGCATCAACCGCTTCTATTCGGATACGGACGCCGAGTGCGCCGTGATTCGAAAGTTTGCCGAGGCGGCCGGCGCCCGATGCGCCGAGTCCAAGCACTGGGAACTGGGTGGCGACGGCGCTTTGGAGCTTGCCGATGCTGTTATCGACGCTTGTAACGAGGAAAACGATTTTAAATTCCTCTACCCGCTGGAGATGAAACTGCGCGATCGCGTGGAAAAGATCGCCACGGAAGTTTATGGCGCCGACGGCGTTGCCTGGGCCCCCGAAGCGGAAGCCAAAGCCAAGATGCTTGAGGATGATCCCAAGTACGCGGACTTCGCCACCATGATGGTCAAGACCCATCTGAGCCTTACCCATGATCCCACCATCAAGGGCGTGCCCAAGGGATGGACCCTACCGATCCGAGATGTGTTGATCTATTCCGGCGCCAAGTTTCTCTGTCCCTGCGCGGGTGCCATCAGCTTGATGCCTGGTACCGGTTCCAACCCCGCCTTCAGGCGGATCGACGTGGACACGGACACCGGAAACGTGAGCGGCCTGTTCTAAGCAGAACCTGTTTCTAACATTAATCCAAACAAAAAGGGCGATCGTGTGATCGCCCTTTTTTTGTTAACAAACCGGATAATCAAACAATCCTATTTAAGGCCTGCCACGGCTTGGGCGACATTGTAGCAGAAGTCTCCGATTTTTTCAAAGGAAGTCAGCATATCCACCAGGATGAGCCCCGGATCCACGGTGCATAGGCCGCTTTGAAGTCTCATGATATAGTTTCCCCGCATGTCCTCGCGCATGCGATCGATTTCATCCTCCAGCTTCTGTGCCTGGATCATAATATCCTGGTCTTCCTTTTGAACGCCGGCCACGATGAGATTCAGGAATTTTTCAACCTCGGTGGATATAAGTTCATAATCGTGCATGCCGCCCTCGGAAAGATGGAGACCCTGTTCAATGAGTTCCTCAATGAGTTCCGCGATATTTTCAACCCCATCGCCGGCACGTTCCAGGTTATTGGCCATACGCATCAGAGACGCGATCTCTTTGGATTCTTCAGGACTGACCCGTTTTTGCATCACTTTGATCAAAAACTGGGTAATCTCCTTTTGCAGGGAATCAATGATGTCTTCCCGCTGTCGCCATTTGGAAAGCTCATCCAGCTTCCGGTTCTTCATGGAATGAATCACATCATTATACATAAGTTGAACTGCTTCCCCCATTCGAACGATTTCCGCCCGAGCCTGGACAATGGCACTCGACGGGGTATTGATATACTTGGTGTCTATGTATTTGATATGGCGCAACTCATCCAGGTCTGCCTCTTTCTCCTTGTGGGGCGTCAGCCAGATGGCAGCCTTGACCAGATATGGCAGAACCATGAGAAAAAACAGGGCATTCACCAGATTGAACCCCGTATGGGCGTTGGCAATATACCGGGCGATGTTGGGTCTCTGGCCGTCAACCAATAGTTCGGGAGGCCCGATATCCATCATGGTGGATGTTCCCCATACCACCAGCTTAAGAAAGTATGGGAAAAAGATGATCACATTGACGACCCCGATCACGTTAAAAAGGGTGTGGGCCCGGGCGGTTCGATGGGCATTGACGCTTGCGCCGATACTGGCCAATTCCGCCGTGATGGTGGTACCGATATTGTCTCCCAGAATGATGGCCGCACTGGCTTCAAAATTGAGCAACCCCTGGCTGGCCAGCGCCATGGTAATACCCACCGTGGCGCTGGAACTCTGCAGGATCATGGTGAGAATCGTTCCCGCCATGATACACAAAAGGATTCCGCTCACATCATCCGCATTGAACCGGATAAACGTGGAAACAAAGGTGGGATGGCTTTTGAGCGGTGCAAAACCCGCTTTCATGGTTGCCAGTCCGAAAAACACCAGCCCGAAGCCCAGAAAGATGTCCCCGACATAAACCCATTTCTTTCGCCCCACAAAAAATTTTAAAAGAACGCCCAGCGCAATGGCGGGAAGGGAATAAGACGTGATATTAAAAGCAATTAGCTGGGCTGTTACGGTAGTGCCCACATTGGCGCCCAGAATGACGCCGATAGCCTGAACAAAAGTCATGAGCCCCGCATCCACGAAACTCACCAGCATCACCGTCGTAGCGCTGGAGCTTTGCACAATGCTGGTTACGACGGCGCCCACGCCGCAACCCACAAAACGGTTGTTGCTCACGACGCCTAATATCCGGCGCATCTTGTTGCCGGCTACCTTTTGGAGTCCTTCCGACATGATTTTCATGCCGAAAAGAAAAAGTCCGAGACCGCCAAGGGACTGGAAAATAATCATCTTCATAGGTCAACAACCCCGAAATTGCATCCGGTCGGATCAGTTTAAAAAGCATTTTGCGGGGCCCAAAAAAGAGGCCGTTCTCATTTATGTTGAGAATGGCCTCTTGTAGCAAGTATGACCCGATGGGTCAATATGATTTGAATGAATTAACCGACTTTAAAAATGATGGCGCCGCCCGTATCCCCCGCCGCGCATCCGGTCCACAGGAAGTAACCGCCGCCCTTCATGGCAATCTCTTCAAACCCTTCGATAATATTACGCCCCGCCGTGGGTCCCTGAGGGTGTCCGTAGATCAAAGAGGATCCGTAGTTATTGAAATTGAGTTCATCGGTCCCCATGGCATCGATGCTGAACTGCCGGGCAAAGTAGAGATCGTTCACCACAAAGGGATTGTGGGTTTTGATCACCTTGATATCGTTGATGGTGAGTCCCGCGTTCTTGAGGGCCATTTTTGAGGCCGGCACGGGGGCTGCCGCCATGTGCCCGGGCGCGGTCCGGGAATAGCCGTAAGCAATGACCTGGATGGGAATGGCGGGATCCGCGCTCAATTCCTTTGCTTTATCTTCGGTGGTGACAATGATGGAGCAGTTGCCGTCCGCCGGGAAAGTCTGGGCGCCGAAAGACAATACGCCCCCGGGAATCACGGGTTTCAATTTTGCCAAGCCCTCTTTTGTGGTGGTCATGGGGCCTTCGTCCAATTCCACCAGCTTGGTTTTTTTCCGGCTTAACGTCACTTCAGCCGGAAACATGTAGCGTTTCTGAAAGGCCCGGTCATCGGCCAGGGCTTCCATATACTGCTCATACCGTCTCAGGACCAGTTCATCGCACTGTTCCTTGGTGATCCCGCTCTCTTTGGCCACATTTTCGGCGGTCTCGATCATTTTCAGGCCCACGTTGGGGTCACTGTTAAAATTGTCCATAAGCCAGTTTTCGGAAAGGACTTCGCCACCGGGACCATTGGGGTTGGGCCATACGGTATGGGGGCCGTTGGAACAACGGTCGGTCATTAAG
>JAGHDR010000174.1 GCA_021159825.1 Deltaproteobacteria bacterium
GCAAATAGAAAATGCAATCAAAGCAATACTGCCGAATACGAAACGGGTAAGAGCCGGCCATTCCGGGAGGTTGTCATTAACAGTGGAGTGGTATTTTAAAAATATGGAAAAAACCCCCTTTTACTTGAATGAAATGTCTGATGGCACGGTACGAATGCTTTGCTGGGCGATTATTCTCCGTTCTCCATTTTTACCGCCCCTATTATCGATTGATGAACCGGAAATCGGGCTGCATCCGGCATGGATGCCGATTCTTGCTGAATGGATAAAAAGGGCGTCCCAAAAAACCCAAATCTTTATCAGTACTCATAGTGCGGATTTGCTGGATCATTTTACGGACTGCCTTGACAACGTTTATTGTTTCTCCGCCGAGAATGAGAGTCATTTCGAAATCAAAAAACTTCCGAAAAATGAATTGCAGCCGAAACTGGACGAGGGGTGGCAATTAGGAGACCTTTACCGGGTGGGAGATCCGAGTGTGGGGGGGTGGCCATGGTAGCGTGGGTTTTCGCAGGAGGTGGCGTGTCTGAAATGAAAGCCCTGATACCATTTTTAAATAACCATTTTAGTGGATGTACCTTTGAAAGAAAAACACCTTATAGAAAAAAGCCGGGGCCTAAGCCTGGAAAACCTGAAACGCGGTCATCCCTTGGCAGAACCGGTAAAAGTTTAGCGGAGCAGATTAAATATGAACTTGTCATTGCTTTGAAAAGCGGCTTTTCCGACCTGATTCTGGTTATGGATGATCTTGATTGCAACGACGCAAAGACGCGGGAAAAGCTTTTTCTCGATGCCATTGATAGTATTCCAGGAACCGCAGATGTAGTGAAACAGGTTGGGTTTGCTGCTCCGGAAATTGAATCCTGGTTGATTGCAGATTGGGACAACACCTTTGCTAATGATATTGATTTTCGCGGTAGACATGCAAATATGAGATGGTGGTTGAGTACAAAAAGCGTCCCTTTTGATAACCCGGAATTTTTCAGCAAATTGGATACTGAAAGAAATACCTGTGAAGAAAAGCTCTCTGAACTGATCATAGAGGCTTCTCAAAGAGATGAGGGTAAGGAACGGTTTTCAAAAGGGACACACACGCCTCGTATGCTCATGAATGTCAATCCTGATATTGTATGTGAGAAATGCCCTCATTTCAGGGGCTTTTATTTGCAGTTGATGGCGTTTTGCAATCAAAACCCGAACGTGTAAATTTGGAAGCTTGCGGCTTGCCAACTTTTGCGCTGATATGTGGGCCTTGATCATCGTTCCGTCCACCCGGCAATGAATTGCCGGGCTATTTTCAAGTGTCCCTACGGGACAGAAAGGTCGCGTTTTCAAACTCGTTTCCAGGCCCAGCCTGGAAACGAGAAGGAAATCATAAATCACAATGCAGTTAGGGAAACGAGAAAAACTTTTTGTCCAGCTGGCCGGTTTTGCGGTAGCCGCCTTCTGTCTCCTTCAATTTGGGGTCTTTCCCGTGTTGGCGGATCGTAAACGCCTGCAAAAGAGCATCGTTACAAAAGAGACGGGCCTGATAGAAATGGTTCGACTGTCTCAGGAATATGCGGTCCTTAAAGAGCGATCCCATACTGCTGAAAATGTCGTCAAGAAAAGGCCACCCGGATTTACTCTTTTCTCATTCCTTGAAAAGGCCGCAGGCAAAGCCGGGGTCAAACACCATATCAAATATATGAAACCCTCTTCGGCAAAGGGTGAAGGCGGGTGGAAAGAAACCATGGTGGAAATGAAGCTGGACAAGATTTCCCTTAAACGATTCATGGATTATTTGGTTCTGATCGAGTTATCAAAAAAAGCCATTCAAATCAGGCGATGTGCCGTAACGGAAAACAAAGGACGAAAAGGCACGCTGGATGTGGTTCTCCAGGTGGTCACTTTTGAGGCCCCATGAAAACAGGGTTAAAATACGTTAGCTACACGCTTTACGCCATTCTGGTGGCGGGGGTGCTCCTTTATGTCCGCTTCCCATCAGAATCATTTCAATCGTACCTGGTGCAAGTGGCCGGCCGGATGGACCCGCAGGTTATCTTTTCCACCCGATCGCTTGATCCGTCGTTTCCACCCGGATTGCACCTGCAAAAAGCGGTCTTTTCCCTGAAAGAACGCCCCGAAACCGCTTTTTTTGAGGCGCAGGACCTGTCCGTCAATCCCGGAATCGGATCACTTATTATGGGAAACACCACCTGGTTTTTTGATGCCCATGCCTATGGCGGGTTCATTAACGGCCATATTCAATCTGGGGAGGACGGTGAGATAGACGGCTTTTCCCTCTCCCTTGAAAAAGTGCACATCCATGAATACGCTTTTCTGCCTGATTTCGGGATGGGTAATTTGGGTGGAACCCTCAAGGGAAACATCACATACAAGGGCCCGCCGGATCGGATCGGATTGGGGGACGGGGCCGGGGATCTTCATATTTCAGAAGGACGGATAGATCTTTTAAACCCCTTTCTGGGCCTTGAAACGATCCCTTTTGGGAAATTGAACGCACGATTCACTCTTAAAAAGGGGACAATTAACCTGACCTCGGTATCCCTTGACGGAAAAGGGTTTCAGGGGTCGGTTTCCGGAACCATCCGTTTGGACCGGATCATGGACCGCAGTCGGCTTAATTTGCGGGGAACAATCGAACCCATTGAAGCTTTTCTTGAGACCCTGAAAGGGGGTCCGGCCCTGCTGAGTCTTTTTCGAGGGGGCCATAACGGCTTGAGACGGTCCTTCGTCATCCAAGGCACCTTCAGGTCGCCGAAATTTCGTTTTACTTAAAAAACCTGGATTTTCTTAAGATATGATCCGATTTGCCGAAATTCTGTTTAACCTCATGGCCCTGTTTATTGCCGTCTATATGGGTGTGGATATTTTCTACCGGTTTATGGATGCTCGGATGTTAACGGTAACATCCCCGGAAACAGCGGCAGAGACCTTCAGAGCCCGGACAAAGGAAAAACAGCCGCCCCCCGCCCATTATGATAAAATCAGCCAACGGGGTCTGTTGGGCGGGCCCGCCCCGGGCCGAGAGGAAAAAGCGGAAGAAATGGGTGCGGAACAGATCGCGGCTTTGAAGCCAACGGGCCTGAATATCGTTTTGTTGGGGACAGTCTCCGGTTCTGAGCGGGTTGCTTTTGCCGTCATGGAGGAAAAAGGCAAAAAAAAGCAGGTCCTCTACCAGACCGGAGACATGGTCCAGGGGGCCTTGATTAAAAAAGTCCTGAGGGGAAAGATCATTATCGAAGTTAAGGGAAAAGATGAAATCCTTGAGATGGAGCAGGCCAAAACCGGAAAACGAGGATCTTGGGGGGTCGGCCACCGGGATGATGGATACACCATTACGGTGGGTCGCGACGATCTTCAAAAATCCCTTGGCAATATCAATTCGCTGTTGACCCAGGTCCGCATCCGACCCCTCATCAAGAACGGCAAACCGGACGGACTGATTCTATCCCACGTTAAACCGGGATCCATCTTTGCCAAACTGGGCCTCAAAAACGGCGATGTGGTCAAAAAAATAGACAACAAAGAGATCAAAAGCCCGGAGGATGCGTTTGCCTTCTACACCCGGCTCAAATCCGGCGCCGAGCTTTCGCTGGAAATTGGCCGTGGCAGCGAAACAAGAATCCTCAATTACCGTTTTGAATAGACATGTATAAGACCTTCTTCGGATTTAAAGAACATCCCTTCAACCTGACCCCTGATCCCCGGTATCTCTACCTGAGCCGCTATCACCGTGAGGCACTGGATCATCTGCTTTACGGCATTAACCGGCGAAAGGGATTTATTGCCATCACCGGCGGGGTGGGAACGGGAAAAACCACCCTGTGCCGCGCCCTGCTGGACCATCTGGATGATACCACAAAAAGCGCGCTCATTTTCAGCTCTTTTATCTCCGACATGGAGATCCTGAAATCCATTGCCCACGAGTTCGGTGTAACCCTTCCCGAGGAAACGGATAGCAAAAATGGTCTGCTCGACGCCATCAACCATTTTCTGTTGGGTGTTTTCAGGGAAGGGGGCAATGCGCTCCTGCTGATCGACGAAGCCCAGAATCTGTCTCGAACGGTTCTTGAGCAGATTCGAATGCTCTCCAACCTGGAAACGGAAAAGGACAAACTGATCCAGATTGTGCTGGTGGGTCAATCGGAATTAAAAGAGGTTCTCTCGGCCCATTCACTCCGGCAGCTGAACGATCGCATCACCGTGCGGTATCATTTGAAGCCTCTGGATCAAAAAGATGTTCAGGGGTATGTGGAACATCGCCTGACTGTGGCGGGGGGAAAGGGGGATGTGCGTTTCTCCGAGGGGGCCTTCAAGCGGATCTACAGCTACTCCGGAGGCAACCCCAGGCGGATCAATGCGGTCTGCGACCGGGCGCTCCTTCTGGCCTATCTCGCTGAAAAACGGACCGTTTCGGGAAAAATGACGGCCAGGGCGATCCTGGACCTTCGCGGCGGCATTGACGCGGATGGGGGCCGCCCCCCCGGTTCCGGACCAAGCTCATGGTGGAAGTGGGTTGTACCGGCGGTTCTTTTTTTTATGATCTCCGCCGGCTTTGGCGCATGGACTTTCAGGGACCATCTCTTCGGGTCCCGTGCGATTGTGGGGTCAGAGAAACGTCCCATTGAATCCGCTGCCCAAAAACCGGCGCCGTCCCTCTTTCTGACGAATAAACAAAGTATTGCCGGACTCTTTGATCTGGTTGAGGAATTAATATCCCCTGAAGACGATCACGGCGGCATTCAGATGAGCCTGGTGTCATTTCCACTGCCGGTCGAGTATTACACCCTGCTGAAAATGCCTTTCAGAATCAACACGCCGGTCAGGTTGCACCATGGCCCTTCGGCTTATCTTCTGATCCATCACGTAACGCC
>JAGHDR010000187.1 GCA_021159825.1 Deltaproteobacteria bacterium
ATTATAACGGATTTGGGGGAGGAACTCTCTTTTTCGTCTTGAATGGAATGCGAGCTATTAGCTCTATGACCATAAAAAATATGTAAAATCACCAAGTTGAGCAAGAAGCTGCAAATTATCAGGCCTAATCGAACGATTGAACGGCCTTGAAAATATGTACTATAAGTTCAGATAGTTATATTGGCTCCCCCAAATCCGTTATAATCAGAATAATTTCAAGACCGTTTATGGGGAATAAGGGATGCCAGGTGCTTCCGATGGGCCACCATCATTTTAATTTCCCCATAAGAGTAATTCTCCCCCAGCTTATCTTTTACGGCTTTAAAAGAATTATCGGGCGCCCAATCAAGTGCAGCATCTATGGCGGCTTGTTTCTCAGGTGAGAGCAGCTTATTGACATCCAGGTTGCCTGTTTCAATAAAAAAACAGAGATGCCCCTGAATGGTGGATTCCGCCAGACCCCTTTCTTCCGCAATACCGGCGACGGTGAATCCCTGGTTGATCATATCAAAGCTGATTTGTCGGGTGTTTGAGCTGGACGTCGATTTTCCCGGGGGAGTCTTTTTCCCCGGCGCATCTTTAATCTCCGGCAGTGTCACCTTGTCTATGCCGTGTTTTTTTCGATAGGCCGTTACAATTTCCAAAAGGTCTTCACCATATTTTTCAATTGTTTTCTTTCCCACCCCTTTGATCATTTTCAACTCTCTTCCGTTATCGGGCAAATTGACCACAATTTGGATTAATACCCGTTGATGGAGAATCTGAAAAGGGGGAACGCCTTGCTCTTTGGCTATACGGGAACGCCACTCTTTAAGTTGCTGGAATAATGCCGGGTGTTCGATGTCGCTTTCCCTGTAGTCCGGGGTCTGGGGTTTTCTCTCTTTTTCGGGGGCAAAGTCGATTTCGGCTTTTGATACGGCACGCAGATAATGAGATGGTGAAAAGCCGTTTTCACACGATTTTATACCGGCAAGCTTCACCACAATTTCCTGTTTGAGATGATTCAGGGTATTACCAATCTGTTTGCCCAGTTCCTTATTGTCCGTCTCCGCCTGAAAACTCCGCACAAAATCATCAAAAATCAGGGAAAACTTCTCTTGGAACCACTTGGATGCCTTGCCGATCCGTTCCAGAACATAGGCATCGGATTCCGGCAGGGCGTCTTCTTTAAAAAGGGTTCGCAATTGTTGTTTAAAATTTTCAGAAACCCCAAAAATATCTTTCCAAGCCATCTCCTTTAGCCGGCCCATATCCGATACACCGGAGACCTGAACCAGACCGGCATTTCCCATTAAAATGCGGACCAAATAGTTGAGACGACTGCGCAGCGATTGAAAATCAAAACAATCCAGCAGCAACTGCCGCTGGTAAGCTATCTTGGCTGAACAAAGCACATTTTCAGAAGGCGGGTTCTGTCTGGCCGCTTCTACGAAGGAAAGAACCGCCGCATCCGTATCAATTCCCCGTGATGGGATGGGGGATCTGAGCACCATACCCTCAAAGGTCTTGCAACGGCTTAACGCCACGTAGAACTGGCCATGGGCAAAAGCGGATTGGGCGTCAATGACGGCTTTATCAAAAGTCAACCCCTGGCTTTTGTGAATGGTGATGGCCCAGGCCGGTTTCAGGGGAAACTGTTTGAATTTACCGATAATATTCTCTTCAATTTCCTTGTTTTCTTCATTCACCGTATATTTGATGTTTTCCCATTCCACGGGTTCCACCACAATTTCACCAGACTTCTCAGGACACTTGATACGGATTTCATCTTTGGAAATGCTTTTTATTTTACCGATTTTCCCATTGAAATAACGTTTTTCACCCGAAGCGTCATTGCGAAGAAACATCACCTGAGCTCCCTCTTTAAGCACCAGAGCGCCTGGGGCCGGGTGGGCATGTTCGGGAAAATCACCGGAAATCTCAGCGTTAAAACGGTACTCCTTCCCCCCCAGTGTCGCAAGACGGGTCTTATTGATGGCATCAGCGTTGCGGTTATGGGTGGTCAGGGTGATATAACCCTGACCTTCTTCGGGAGTATAATCTTTGATATACCGCTGGTTCAGCTCTCCTATGGCATCGGCATCAAGCCGGTTGTCCCGCACCCGGTTCAGTAACTTGATAAACCGAGCATCGGACTGACGGTAAATATGCTTTAATTCAATGGTCAACACGTTTGTTCGGGCAAGAGCATGGCTGCTGAAAAAATAAACCGATGCATATTGCTCCCGCAAAAGCTGCCATTCATCCTGCTTTGCCACGGGAGAAAGCTGGTGCAGATCACCGATCATGAGGAGCTGCACACCACCAAATGGCTGTTCATTGTGCCGGTGTTGCCGCAGCACCGCGTCCACGGCATCGAGCAAATCGGCCCGTACCATACTGATTTCATCAATCACCAGCAGATCAAGGCTCTTGATAATCCGTTTTTTTTCTTTGCTGAACCTGAACATGCGCTGCCGGTTTTTTTCATGGGCCTCGCTGCCGGGAATGAAGGGGCCAAAGGGCAGCTGAAAAAAAGAATGGAGGGTAACGCCACCGGCGTTAATGGCCGCAACCCCGGTGGGCGCGGTGATAATCATTCGCTTTGCCGTCCTGGTGTTTAAAAGAGGGCCTTTCAAATTATGCAGAAAGGTGGTTTTACCGGTGCCGGCTTTTCCCGTTAAAAAAATATGGCTGCCGGTGTATTGAACAAAGTCCTCGACCAGTTTCAGTTCATGGTTTATTAATGGCGTAGAAGTCATCTCTCTTTCCCAATCATGTGCCACTGTTATTGTTTATAATACGTCTTTATTCTACCATTTTCAGCAGATCAAACACGACCCTCGCAAAACCCGTGGCTTTTGACGGGTCGGACAATAATTGCATCATTTGGTTATGATGCGCCTCGTTACTGTCCATGACAGCGTCATCAACTGCTTTGGGGAAGTCACCCAACATGGCCTGTTCCGGGGTATTGTTGGCAATCTGCATCATAACCAATTCATTTTCACCGACTTTATCTCTAATGGTATAGGCGTAGTTCACCAAATCTTTCCGGGTGAGTTAATCGGTGATAAACAGCTCATTCAACCGGCTGACAATCTGTGACATGAACGCTTCTTTACCTGATAATCGCCGGAATTAAAGGCGTTTCGCATATCGCGCCCTTTAAGATTCGGATTCATATTGGTTTCGGTAAACTTTTCTCCAATCAGGCCACCGGCATTCGGATCATTCTCGCTAAATTCCACCTCTCCGGAAAAAGCCACCATGGCATGGATTTTTTTATAACCCTTCTCGGCAATATATTTGTCAAAGCCCAGTTTATAGCGCACCGCTTCTTTTCGGGAGCTGGTCACCACCATGGCTTTGGCCTGTCCGC
>JAGHDR010000140.1 GCA_021159825.1 Deltaproteobacteria bacterium
AACATAATCTACTCCTTTTTATTATAGTTAGGGTAGACTATGTTATGTTTTCCATTTCCATTTGTTCAGCAATATTTTTTACTGTTATTTCAAATATTTAAAACACCTATTCCACTGAACCAGTGCCGATTTTTACGCTAAAGACATTAATGGCCTGAAAAAAAGAGGCTGCAATATCGCTTGAAGCTTTTCCTGATATGTGTGATGAAGAGGGTATTAAATCCAAGAAAGATTATTCCGGCAAATTTAATGTTCGAGTTTCCCCCGAACAGCACGCTCGATATTTCAAGTACCGCAACCGCAGAAGGCAAGATTTTGAATCAATGGGTTAATGATCCATGCGAAAATTGTGGAATCTGTTGCTTGGCTTTTTCACTTCCACCCTTTGATGCCAACGAGTTGGTAAAGGCGTCGGATGCACTCCTTCAACAAGTTGACGCCTACGCCCGCAGTGTCCGTTACCGGAATTCCAATCCCTGTCTCTGGTTGGATCTCGATTCGGGCAAATGCAAGCACTACAAATCCCGGCCGGTCCTTTGTCGATGGTTCGAGCCGGGGTGTCAGGCATGCGACAACCTCCGTGTCGAAGCCGGTCTTCCCCGCTTGCAGGGCGAGCATGTGAGCTCATGAGGGAACGCCATGAAAATAAAGATCCAAAAGCCAATGGTTAACAGCAAAAGCTTTTTCAGGAGATAAATACAAAATGGACCATTTTCAAACCTTTCAGGTGTTGCCCAATATACCTAGAACCCTTTCTTTTCTGGAGGTGCTGTCGAGGAATTATTGGTGGAGCTGGGAGTTGGATGCTGAACAACTTTTTTGCCGCATTGACCTCGAACTCTGGGAAAATTCAGGCCGGAACCCTGGTCTGCTCTTGACCAATGTGCCTCAGAAACGATTTGAGGAGCTGTCAACGGATCCCGGTTTTCTGGATCACCAGGCCCGTGTCAAGGCGCTTTTTGAGGCCAGGATAAATGCACCGATTCCGGATGCTTATAAAGCGGTATATGGCCGTGAAGGGGCCATTGCCTATTTTTCCATGGAGTTCGGAATCCACGAATCCCTTCCCATTTTTGCGGGGGGCCTGGGGATTCTCGCAGGTGATCATCTCAAGGCGGCTTCCACCCTGGGGCTTCCTCTGGTGGGGGTGGGTCTTTTCTATCGCCAGGGGTATTTTCATCAGCACATCAGCAAGGACGGCTGGCAACAGGAGGAGTATCCCGAGACGGATATTTATCATCTCCCCCTTGAAAAAATTCGCGATGATCAAGACCGTGAAATCCATATCACCATACCCGGGAACGCGGAGGACATAAAGGCTGTGATCTGGAAAGTTTCCGTGGGGAGCGTTCCACTATATTTGCTGGATACCAACCTCCGGGAAAATCCGCCCCATATTCGCGAAATAACCGCAAGGTTGTATGAGTCCGATCAAGCACGTCGCCTTGCGCAGGAAATGCTTCTGGGGGTCGGCGGGGTACAAGTCCTGAAGGCCGTGGGGATTATCCCACGGGTTTTTCACATGAATGAGGGGCACCCGGTATTTTCATGCCTGGAAAGGCTGGCCCAGACCATGGAGATGACAGGTGTTGATCTCCGCACGGCCAGGGAAATTATTCCTCGCACAACGGTCTTTACAACCCACACGCCGGTTCCTGCAGGCCATGATGAATTTGCTCCGGAGCTGGTAAAACCCTACCTGCACCAGTTCGAGGACCGGCTGGGGGTTTCCGTGGACGAAATTGTCTCGTGGGGTCAACACACAGGCGCCGATGAGAACAGCAAGCTGAGTATGTTTGTTCTGGGTTTAAGAATGAGCCAGTATTTAAACGGCGTCAGTAAACTTCATGGCCGGGTGGCCCGCCGCATGTGGAAAAACGTGTGGCCCGGCCGGCCGGAGGCGGAGATCCCCATTGGCCATGTGACAAACGGCATTCACATTCCCTCTTTTGTCTCCCGGGATAACGCCATGTTTTTTCAGAATCGACTGGGCGTTAACTGGCACCGCAATTCATGGAGAAGGGAGAGCCTGAAGGAAATTGACGCCATCAATGACGTGGATCTGTGGGAAGCGCACAAACGAAGCCGGAACCGTCTTATCAAAAATTGCAGGCACTTTTTGAAAAAGCAGTGCGAGCGGCGAAATGCCCCCAAAAATGTCGTGGAAGCAGCAGAATCGGCTTTAGACGAGGATGTGCTCACCATCGCGTTTGCCCGCCGGTTTGCCACTTACAAACGGGCCAACCTGCTGCTTCGGGACCTGGATCGTTTGGATGAAATTCTTAGCAACACAGATCGCCCGGTACAGATTATTTATGCGGGGAAAGCCCATCCCACAGACGAAGAGGGTAAAAGCCTGATCCGGCATATTTTCAAGCATGCTACCGATGAGCGGTTGCGCCACAAAATTATCCTTCTGGAAGACTATGATATTCATATGGCCAGGCTTCTGGTGCAGGGGGCGGATGTATGGCTCAATACGCCGAGGCGGCCCCTGGAAGCCTGCGGTACATCCGGCATGAAAGCGGCGGTAAACGGTGTTCTCAATGTGAGTATCCTGGATGGCTGGTGGTGCGAAGGGTACACGGAGGAAACCGGATGGGCCATCGGAAAGGGGGAAGACTATGAAGCGCATGCGGATTCCGATCTCGTGGACAGCCATGCCCTCTACAATGTTCTTGAAAACGAAGTGATCCCTTGTTTTTATGATCGAGCGGGAGGCTCGACCCCGTTTCGGTGGGTCAAGATGATGAAGGCATCCATGAAAATGATTTTGTCGGACTTTTCAAGCCTTCGAATGGTAGAGGAGTATGAAAAGAAGTTTTATGTTCGGGCATCCCGGAGATATGGTGAGCTGCTGGATCATAAGGGTAAAGGTGCCCGGAAAATGGCAGACGTTCGCGAACGATATGGTTCTGAGTGGGGCGATATTTCCATAGCGCTGCCCATGTGCGAGAGGATCGGAAATGAGCCGATCCGTGTGGGAGAGGTGTTTCCCGTAACAGCCATGGTTCACCTGGGGGACTTGAAGCCCGAAGAAGTTCATGTGGAACTCTATCATGGCAGCGTCCAATCCCTTGACACTCTTTATGAGAGCCATACCGAAATGATGACGGTCAGGGAGGACAAAGGCAATGGAATGTACCTGTACGCCTGCAATTTAACCTGCGCCTCGTCGGGTCAGTACGGATTTTCGGCGCGGGTGACGCCGCGAGGGGATGAACTCATCAAATGCACGCCCGGTTTTGTGACCTGGGCAGGGGCTGAAAAGGAGCCGTAGAAATCATGGATACATTCCCGGCCAATCCCACCATCCTTTTGGTAACGCCTGAAGTGACTTACCTCCCCAAGGGGATGGGAGACATTGCCGACAATCTTTCGGCCAAGGCGGGGGGGCTTGCCGATGTTTCGGCAACCCTCATCAGTGCCCTGTTCGAACAGGGCGCCGATATTCACGTGGCCCTGCCCGATTACCGAAGCATGTTCGGTGCGGGCATCGCTTCCCTTCAAATCAAGAAACTGGACGCCATTCGGCGTAAAATGCCCGCTGAGCGAATTCATCTGGCTGAAGATCGCGCCTTTTTTTATCTGGATCGGGTGTACTCCGATTACGGGGATGAGAACGGCAAGATCGCGCTGGCCTTCCAAAGAGAAGTCATCAACAATATTATTCCACGGGTGCAGCCCGACCTGATACACTGCAACGACTGGATGACCGGCCTGATTCCGGCCATGGCCCGTCAGCAGGAAATCCCCTGTCTGTTTACTATCCACAACATCCATACGGTACAGCGTCCGATGCATTATATTGAAGATCGGGGCATTGATGCAGCGTCTTTCTGGCAGTACCTTTTCTATGACAATTACCCCTCAGGCTACGAACAGGTTCGGGAAAACCATCTGGTTGATTTTCTGGTGAGCGGTGTTTTTGCCGCCCATTTTGTCAACACGGTAAGTGAGACATTTCTGGAGGAGATCGTCAGCGGGCAACATGATTTTGTAAATGAATCCCTTCGAAGAGAGCTGGCCGGAAAATATAAGGCCGGATGTGCTGCAGGCATTACCAACGCCCCGGACCCAACCTTTGATCCGGAATCGGATAGAAGATTAACATGTAAATATGATGCGGACACCCATGTGGTGGGCAAGAGAGAGAACAAGAGAGCGCTGCAGAGCGCACTGGGGCTTTTGCAAGACGATGATGCCCCTATTTTTCTATGGCCGTCTCGATTAGACATGGTTCAAAAAGGTTGTCGGTTGTTGGCCCATATTCTGTATAATGTGGTGAGCCGTTATTGGGATGAACACCTGCAGATCGTATTTGTGGCGGATGGCGAGTTTAAAAAATATTTTCGTGAGATCAACTGGTTCCATAATTTGTTGGAGCGAGTGGCCATCTGCGATTTCGACGAAAGCTTTTCCCATCTTGGCTATGCTGCCTCGGATTTTGTGCTGATGCCGTCATTGTTTGAACCCTGCGGTCTTCCCCAGATGGTGGGCGGCATCTATGGGACATTACCCATTGTTCACGATACAGGGGGGTTGCATGATACCATCCGCCAAATGGACACGGA
>JAGHDR010000090.1 GCA_021159825.1 Deltaproteobacteria bacterium
AACATAATCTACTCCTTTTTATTATAGTTAGGGTAGACTATGTTATGTTTTCCATTTCCATTTGTTCAGCAATATTTTTTACTGTTATTTCAAATATTTAAAACACCTATTCCACTGAACCAGTGCCAAGAGTTGGGAGTCTATGAGAATTGAGGGGATGAGTCAAGAGGTAAAAAACAGCCATCATGTTAGAATTTATCAACAATTAACATGGAATTACCAAAAATTTAAAATTGGCGTTGATTTTTGCTTAGATATGTTATATTTTGAAAAGTTTTAAATTTACCAACAAACTGAATGCCGTGTGCTTAAACTCCGCATCCGGATTCCAGCAAACGAAAGGTTTAGCGTTATACTATATGGATTTTGAAACTTTAGGCTTAGAGCCACATCTTATCAGAGCAGTTCAAAAATTAGGTTTTAACGAACCCACGCCCATACAGGAAAAGGCCATTCCCGCCATTATTGAAGGCCACCGGGATCTGGTGGGTCTGGCCCAGACCGGAACCGGCAAAACAGCGGCCTACGGCCTGCCCCTGCTACAGTTAATCGATTTTTCGAGGCCACAGGTTCAAGGACTGATCCTGTGTCCCACCCGTGAGTTGTGCGTACAGATTTCAAAGGATTTGGTCCGCTACAGCCGATACGTCAAAAATGCAAAAATCGTCGCAATCTATGGGGGCACGAGCATGGAACCCCAGATCCGGCAGATCAAGAACGGCGCCCAGATTATCGCGGCCACTCCGGGCCGGCTTCTGGACCTGATTCACAGGGGCATCGTTAACCTGAAGCGCATCGATTATGTGGTTCTCGATGAGGCCGATGAAATGCTCACCATGGGGTTCCTGGAAGACCTGAACGAAATTCTGGCCAAAACCCCTTCAGAAAAAAGAACCTGGCTTTTTTCCGCCACCATGACGGCGCCGGTTGCCAGAATTTCCCAAAATTACATGAAGGACCAGGTGGAAATTACCATCGGACGAAAAAACAGCGGCGCCGGGAACATCTCCCATTTCAAATATGTGGTCATGGAAAAAGACCGCTATCCTGCGCTTAAACGGATCATCGACTATCATCCCAATATTTTCAGTCTGGTTTTCTGCAGAACCCGGAGAGAAACCCAACAGGTGGCCGAGAAACTCATCAAAGACGGGTATAACGCGGAAAGCCTGCACGGTGAACTGTCCCAAACCCAGCGGGATTACGTCATGGGGCGGTTCAGGGAAAAAAGCCTGCAGATCCTCGTGGCCACGGACGTGGCCGCACGCGGGCTGGATGTGGATGATATCAGCCATGTCATTCAGTACAATCTTCCCGATGAACCGGGTGCCTACACGCACCGAAGCGGCCGAACCGCAAGGGCCGGAAAATCAGGGACTTCCATCGTCCTCATCAATACCCGGGAAAATCGAAAACTGAGTCATGTGGAACAGGTTACAGGGGTCCGGTTTCAACACGAGAAAGTCCCCAGCGGTCGCGCCATCTGCGAGAAACAACTCTACGGGATGGTGGAAAGACTGGTGGCGACTGACATCAATCATGAAGACATTGCCGCTTTTCTTCCCCCCGTGTACGACACACTGGCCGCGCTTTCAAAAGAAGAGTTGATCCAGCATTTTGTATCCATCGAATTCAATCGGTTCCTGGACTACTATAAGAACTCTGGGGATATCAATGCCCGCACCCCTCAGAAGAAGGCATTTCAGAAAAAGGGGTCCATAGGGAAAAGAGCCCCCATTGGAAAAAGAGCCTCAAAGGGTTTTCAGGAAAAGCCGGCTCAGATCCGGAAGCTGTTCCTCAATATGGGGCAACTGGACGATATTCAGAAGGGGGCCATCACGCGACTGGTGTGCGACAAATCCGGCATTCACTCCAGTCAGATTGGAAAAATAGAGGTCATGAGAGAATTTTCCTTCCTGGAAGTGGATGCCGATTCAGCAGACCATGTCATGAAATCCATGAAAGGGGCCAGTCTGGACGGCAAAAGGGTTTCCATGGGCTATGCGGAAAAAAAGGCCGAAAAATCGAGCAGATCGGGTAAAAAACGGGGGTCTAAGAAAAAATGGACGGCCAAAAACGGAAAGGCATCAAAAAGGGTGCCCAGGTTTCCATCGTCACGAAACCGGACCAGCGATCGGGCAAACGAACGGTGGGGATCGTGAAAGACATCCTGACGAACTCGCCCACCCATCCTCACGGCATCAAGGTACGACTGGTGGACGGTCAGGTGGGTCGGGTTAAAGAGGTATTATAACCAAAAGGGCAGACCACACAGGTCTGCCCCTACCCACCCAATCATTTGATTCGTACATTCCCGTGTCCGCCCTCAGAACAAAAAAACGCCCACCCGGGACATCCCAGGTGGGCGTTTTTATTTGTTGACCAATTACCGCTGATCCATACGAATCAGAATTATTTAGCAGCTTCCGACTGATAGTAACCCATCAGAATCTTAGCCACTTCCGGACGCGCAAACTCAGGCGGCAGATCCTCGCCGGCGGCCAGCATCTCACGAACCTTGGTACCTGACAAGAAGACCCAGTCTTCTTTGGTATGATCGGTCACGCTACCCATCATGATCACCTTTTTCAACTTCTTGGAGTAGGCGGTATGATCGCCCCGATAGATATCGATGAGCAAATCGTCCTTGGTAACGTCGTCAAAAATGGTCTGAGCGTCGAAACCACCATAGTAATCGCCGACACCCGCGTGATCACGGCCCACGATCAGGTGGGTACAACCCATGTTCTGGCGGAATACGGCGTGGAGCACGGCCTCTTTGGGACCGGCGTAGAGCATATCAAAACCGTATCCCGTAATCATACAAGTGTTGGGCTCGAAGTACAACTCAACCATCTTGCGGATAGCGGCGTCGCGCACGTCGGCAGGAATGTCGCCC
Organism: Deltaproteobacteria bacterium; assembly: GCA_021159825.1. GTDB lineage: Bacteria > Desulfobacterota > DSM-4660 > Desulfatiglandales > Desulfatiglandaceae > NaphS2. The sequence goes on from JAGHDR010000090.1 coordinate 2,900, forward strand.
GGTTTCAGTTTACCCAGCAGCATATGGATAACAGCACCGTCGGCGTTTACCGTTTCCATGGCCATTTTGGTCAGACCCTCATGAGCGCGATGCATGGGGTTACGGGTCTGGAAAGCCACGACCGTTTCCCAGCCCAGTTTGCCGATTTCATCCCGGATCTGCACGGCGGTCCGGAAAGTTTCGGGGAATTCCTTGTCAAAATAGGAATAATTGAGCACCTGGATAGGACCGGAGATGCCGATTTTACCGACGGTGTTAAAGGCGTTGACGCCGGGATGATCCATGTCGAGGGTGCGAAAGATGCTCTCGGTCATTTCCTTCATTTCCGCATCGGTGTATTCTTCGATGGCTTCCACATCCTGAATGGCGATCACGGGATTGCCTTCCACATTGGGATCCAGAAGGGCAATGCGTTTGGCATCTTTAACGGCGCCGGCGTCTTTCACCATGTTGAGCACGGGGGTGGGCCAGAAAAAGCCGTTTGCCATGTGCATGTCCTTGGCCACGGCCATGGCATCGGCTTTGTTCATAAAGCCGGTCAGCGGATTAAAGTATCCGGAGCCCAGCATAACGGCGTTGCCGGCAGCAGCGGAACTGATGACGATGGAGGGCAGCCCTGCGGCTTCCTTGATCAGCCCGGCACGTTTGGCGTCATCTTCAACGTACAAGGGGTTTAGCGTTTCGGATCCATGGGGTTTAATCATTACATAGCCTCCTAAAATTTCAAATGATATGGGTTAATAAAAAAAAATAACGCTTCCAACATCATGGCTGCATTTCCATGCAGACCATCGGGTCCCAAAAAACCATTCGATACAGGCGATACACCCCCGCATCTATACATCAGATGTCAACTATCATGTTCTCAAATACATGTCAATAATAAGTTTGGGACTAAGCGGGACGTCCATAAAATCATAAAATACTATTCATCCAGCAGTTGAAATCCATTTTCATCAGCAATCTTCCGGCCCGGTTTTACTGAAATACTCACGGCAGGTTGGGTCAATCCCAGCGCCTTTGCCAGTGACGTTGCCGTTATGCCAAGGAACGTTCCCAAGCTCTCTGACCGCCCAGTAACAAAACAGGCTCCCGACCTTTACGTTCTGCCTGTATTTCCCCGGGGAAGATATGCGCTTTGTAGCGGTTCTGGAAGAGCTGACCATGTTTCGGTGCCGGTGATTGTATTTCAGCGCGTCTCCTGTAAGAAGTCGCCTCATGATCGTGGCGATAGGAACAATCCCGGTTCGAAGCAAAAGATGTGCATGATTTGGAATTAAAGCCCACGCGTAACACCCGGTTTTGCATTCGGGTAGAATAGAGACTATCAGTTCTATAAAATCATCCCTGTCAGAATCATCTTCAAAGATCTTCTTTCGCTCTATCCCCCTGATAATAATGTGGTGAAGAGCACCGGGTGCGTCAATACGGGCTTGTCTTAGCATGTGGCCATGCTATGAAAAGAAACAGGAGTCAAGTACCTCCGGCTGTGCCGGAGGTACTTGACTCAGCCGACGCAAAAAGCCGCGCGGCTGATTAGCGACGTTAGCAGGAACTCGGTATCAGACCGACAGACGGAACTGACATCTGCAACCCGAAAACCAATACCCTGGATTCAAAGATCCATTTTTCACGCCAATCCGCATGGCCATCCTTTACCATACTATAAAATGGCCTTGACTATTTTACACTAAAGGATAAAATGGCCACATGCGCTATATTACAAAAAATGTAATTCAAGATCTGCAAAAAAAGATGGTATTCATCGGGGGGCCGAGACAGGTCGGAAAAACGACCCTTGCCAAGGCCCTTCTTTCCGAAACCTTTCACCAAGGGCGCTTTTTCAACTGGGACTTCGATGAAGACCGCCGAGACATTCTGCAAAAAAAGTGGAGCCATAACAACACGCTACTCGTATTTGACGAGCTCCACAAGTACCCGCGATGGAAAGGGTGGATTAAGGGGATCTATGATGTCTTTCATGAAACCCATTCATTTCTTATTACCGGATCTGCGCGCCTTGATGTCTACCGGCGGGGCGGCGACTCACTTATGGGCCGTTATCATTACTGGCGCTTGCACCCTTTTACCCTGGATGAAATACCCGAAGGCATATCAGCGGAAGACGCCTATGAGCGCCTCATGACGGTCGGAGGGTTTCCGGAACCCTTCCTTGAGGCGAATGAGCGTGCAGCAAGGCGCTGGCGCCGTGAAAGGTTTGATCGGGTATTGAGCGAAGATGTGAGGGATCTGGAATCCATCAGAAACATTCAGATGCTCAGTCTGTTCCTGGACCTGTTGCGCCATAGAGTGAGCGGTCTGATCACCCTGTCCAATTTGGCTGGAGATCTCCAGATTTCCCATAAAACAGCCAAATCGTGGCTGGAAGTTCTGGAACGAATGTACCTTGTTTTTTCTGTCCGTCCATACACCCGGTCTCTGCCCCGAGCTATTCAGAAGCCTCCGAAAGTATATTTCTTTGACAACGCGGATGTACTCGGAGATGAGGGGGCACGGTTCGAAAATCTTGTGGCGACCACGCTTTTGAAACGAATTCATTTCCTGGAAGATCGGGACGGCTATCGGTATGAACTCCGGTATATCCGCGATAAAGAAGGTCGGGAGGTGGACTTTGCCGTCTTGAAGGAGGGGTTGCTGGAAGAGTTGGTGGAAGTCAAATATTCGGATGAAAATATTTCCAGATCCCTTTTGTATTACACGCAGCGACTCAAGCCTCAAAAAGCAACGCAGGTGGTGGCAAAATTGAAACGGCCATACGACAAAAACGGCATCAGTGTCACTGATCCCCTGTCTTATTGCCGGGCTTTTTCTTTTGATAAGGTCTTACAATAATTCCGCAAATGAAACACAAAACAACCATGATCGCTCTCATTATCGGGAGTTTTCTGATCACCGGCACAACTGTCCTTGTCTGGAAAACTTTTGAGGACCTTCAACCCCTGCCCCATTCCCTTAATTTTGAAAAAAGCAACATCCGAAAAGTTCAAATCCTGGACCGAAACAGCATCCCCCTGACGGTGACCTACCGGAATCGGTGGAACGTTCATGACTATGTGCCCCTTCATGAGATTCCCCCCCTTTCTGCAGCATGCCGTTGTGGTATCCGAAGACC
>JAGHDR010000042.1 GCA_021159825.1 Deltaproteobacteria bacterium
CTGATAGACCCCATAGGCCTTGAAGATGGCAAAATTGGTTAGAATAACCCAAAGACTTCCCCCCCGAACACCGGTAAATTCAACCCATTGGATCAGTCTCGGCGCCGTGATCAGAGCGTTTCCCAGGTTGAACAATGAGTGCCCCCCCCCAACCATTGCGCCTGTGTAATCCACCAGGACCCCAGAATGTTCCACAAAAGAAAACCGGCAAAAACGTAATTAAAGAGGGCATAACGGTTCCGGTTGTCGTGAATCTCCTTTTCCAGTTGTAAGAGGGGAACCCAAACCACAAAGATCAGGAAGAAAAAGGAGGGAATCATCCAGGGGATACCCAGCAACAGGCCGCTGGTCAGAGCAAAAAAAAGGCTTTTTCCGGTATTCTGATTCATGCGGAATGGTCCAATTCCCGAAAGGCTGTACTTGACCGCCACGGCATTGGCGCCGAACAGCGTACACAGAAAACCGGTAAAAAGGGCACCGGATAATGGAATTTCTCGGTTGCTGAGATTGTTTTGCGTCATTCCGTTCAGTTTAAACCTGGTGCTGAACAGGCCGTCAGGTGGATGGATTCGGACGTCCATCGAATCCGGTTTCCGGCCAGTTTTTGGGTGATGTAGCGGCGGATTTGATCCACCTCTTTCGGGGAAAGCAACACGGCCAACCGGTCCCGGTAACTGGGCCGGGCCGGTATTTTCAAATCCCCGTCCGTTTCCGGGAACCAGCGGGACAAAATTGCCTCCGTCACAAGCATTTCCATGGCTGTTTGTTCCGAATGGAAATGCTTGATGAGGAGCCCGGCCCGGTCAAAGGCATGGGCGAGATCATCCCGGCTCCAATTCACCATGGGGTCATCCATATCCTCATAGATGGTTTCCTCGGCGGTCATCCATTTTTCCACGAGTTTTTTGTCCAATCCCTCCCGGTCCACCAAATCATAGATCCGTTGACCGCCGCGCGGAACACCTTCAATCAGAGAGATCGTCCCTTCGGGCGCCAGCACCTGTGCCACAACTTCAACAGCCGCTGCTTTGTCATGGACAGGCAGAAGCGCGTTACGTCCCACCACCGCGTCAAAGCGCACATCGCCCTGCCCTTTCGCTGAAACCAGCTTCCGGATTTTCTCCAAAGGACCCGCCATAACCACCGGTCGATCCATTTCTTGCAGGTTCAACGCCTGCGCATGCAGCCCCGAGGCAGCGCCTTCATCTGCAACCAGCGCCCATACGCTCCCTTCCGGTGTACGTCGAACAGCCTCCCATGTCAACAGGCCGGTTCCGGCATTAAGATCCAGCACATTTGAATGACGTTCGATTTCCGCCGCCGCCAGTATCCGGTCACGAACCCCTGCCAGTTGCATTCCGCCCTGGTTTATGGCCCGCTGAAGCCATCGGTCGCGGGTCCGGTCATTGGGCGAAAAGGTGAGCACTTCCGGGGGCGCCACAATCCCGCCTTCAACCATGGTAGCCAGTTGGGCTTCCCGGCGTTGATTGACCGTAAGAGAAATCCTTTTTTCGTGACCCTGATCCGACGGATGGTAGAACACCTTTCCCTGAAGCGTGTCCGGAAGATACTGCTGGGCAGTCCAGTGGTCCCGATAGGCATGCGGGTAAAGATACCCCTCCCCATGGCCAAATCCCTTCTTATCCCGACTCGCGTCTTTCAGGTGGACAGGGACATCGGTTTTCCCTTCTTTTTCTACCGTGTGAAGCGCATCGAAAAACGCCAGCGCAGAATTGCTTTTGGGGGCCGTAGCCAGGTAGAGGGCCGCTTCCGCCAGATGAAACCGGCCTTCCGGCAGCCCCACCCGGTCAAAGGCATCCGCACAGGCCGTGACCACCCCAATAGCTTCAGGATCCGCCAATCCCACGTCTTCCGATGCCAGAATGAGCATGCGACGAAACATGAAACGGGGATCTTCACCCGCATGGACCATTTTTGCCAGCCAATACAGGGCGGCATCCGGATCGGAACCCCGCAACGATTTAATAAAAGCGCTGATGGTATCGTAATGGGCATCACCGTCCCGATCGTACAGCACCGCCCGTCGCTGAATGCTCTCCTCGGCCACGGCCATGTCGACCACAACCGTTCCCTGATCATCGGGGGGAGTGGTCTCAACAGCCAGTTCCAGCGCATTCAGCACGCTCCGCGCATCGCCGTTGGCCACATTCACCAGGTGCTCCAGAGCATCAGGCCGGACCTGCACCTTAAGCGCCCCATACCCCCTCTCAATGTCAGCCAGCGCCTGAAGGGCAACCGCAAACAGATCCTCTTTACCAAGCGGCTCCAGACGGAAAACGCGGCTGCGGCTCACCAGGGGTGAATTTACGGAAAAATAGGGATTTTCAGTGGTGGCACCCACAAGAATCACCGTACCGTTTTCAACCCACGGCAACAGGGCATCCTGCTGGGCCTTATTCCACCGATGAATTTCATCCACAAACAGGATCGTCCGGCGTTCATTTTCATCCCAATGCCTTCGCGCACCGGCAATGGCTTCGCGAAGATCCTTGACGCCGGTCAAAACAGCGTTCAGGGAAATGAAACGGCTGCGGGTGGTGTTGGCAATGACCATGGCCAGGGTGGTTTTTCCGGTTCCGGGAGGACCATGAAAAATGATGGAAGAGAGCTGATCGGCCGAAATGGCCCGGCGCAGTAGGCGACCCGGTGCGGCAATGTGCGCCTGACCCACAAATTCATCCAGGGTTCTGGGCCGCATACGGGCCGCCAGAGGGGAATGGGGATCTTGTTGATTCATCCGCCGATTTTTTCCCCGGCTGGAACTGCGCCATCCCCACCCCATGTCTTCACAGAGGGAAACAGGGACCGGTCCGTGTGAGGCAAGAATTTCGCCGCACTGAAAAGGTTCATAAACTCCTGGTTGACGTTCAGCTCCAGATAGGTAATTTGATCCCGAATGTGAAAGAGTGATTTTTGCGCATCCACTCCCAGAAGGGCCATGGTCGCTCCCGTAAGGGATGTATTGCCCAGGGAAACGTAGGTACTGAGGGGCAGATCGGGAATCATTCCGATGTTGATGGCGGACCGGGGATTAATATAGCTCCCGAAGGTGCCGGCCACGAAAAACCGTCCAATATCATCAAATGCAATGTTCACGGTTTTGGAGATGGTAGTCAAAATGGTGTACATGGCGGCTTTGGACCGAATCAGGCCGTCAATGTCGATCTGGCTGAGGGTCAATGGTTTGCCGGTCCCCGAAGCGTTCGCCGGCACCACATTCAGATGGCTGATGCCGTCCATCTCCGTAAGACGTTCCCCACAACGATCCGGCACGAATTTCCCCATTAGATCAATCATCCCCGCCAGGAAAAGCTGGCTCACCAGATCGATCAGCCCGGAACCGCATATGCCCAAAGGGCCCCGAGCTTCAGTGGCAGCCGAACCCTCGCGCGCAGGAATCGTCCCGATGGTGAAAGCAGCCGTATCAGGATCAATCCTAACCGTGTCAATCACGCCCGGTGCCGCCATCATGCCCATATCGGCAACCCCGCCCTCAAGGGCCGGCCCCGCGGCGCCGGCGCAGGCCATAAGCCAGTCCCGGTTCCCGATCACCACTTCCGCATTGGTACCCACATCCACCAGGAAAGAAACATCCTCCCGCTCCGTCATTTTGGACGCCAAAATGCCCGCGATCAAATCACCGCCGAAATAACTACCCACATTGGGAAACACCAATACCGGTGCTTCCGGATTGATCCCTAGACCCACTTCCCGGGCGTTCACGAGATCCGGACGGTTCACCACCGGAATATACGGTTCCCGGCAAAGCCAGTGGGGATCCAGACCCAGAAAGAGGTGGGTCATGGTGGTGTTGCCGGCCACGGTCATACCCACAATGGATTTTCGTGTGACACTGTTTTCTTCCACCAGGTTTCCGATTTGATGGTTGATTTCATCCAGCACCAGCGCCTGAAGTTTTATGAGCCCCCCCTCACGCCCTGCAAAGTGAATTCGCGTCAGGATGTCGGATCCGATCTCGATCTGGGGGTTGTTAAAAGAAATCTCGTCCAGGGTTTCCCCGCGGGTCAAGTCCACCAATCGCAGCACCAGGGTGGAACTCCCCAGATCCAGAGAAAGGCCGTAAACCCCTTTGGGTTCTTTCCCATCAAAGACATCAATCAGCCGCCAGCAATCTCCATCTCGATAAACCACCCCTTCCACGCAATAGTCATGGGCTCTGAGATCCCGCGACAACCGCTTCACCAGAGAAAAATCAACCCGGACATCAACCGCCTTGAGCCGTTGTCTCAATCCCTTGACCAGACGATCCACATCCGCTGTGTTGTCGCCAAGACTCGGGGCTGCCAGTTCGGGGATCACGCGTTTAATCCATGCGTTGTCTTCAGCCGTTTTTTTCATTTCCATCTTCTCAGTTTTCACTCTCCGATTATCTTGATCAGGACACGTTTTCTTCGCCGTCCGTCAAACTCCCCGTAAAAAATCTGTTCCCAGGTCCCAAAATCCAGGGTTCCGTCGGTGACGGCCACTACCATTTCCCGGCCCATGACCTGACGCCTCATATGGGCATCGGCCCACATTTTGTCGATATTGGACCTCACCCACATTGTGCCGATATTGGGAGACCGGTTCGTGGGGCACCAGTTTTTTCAGCCAAATCTCATAATCATGGTGCAAGCCGGATTCATCGTCGTTAATAAATACAGAGGCCGTAATATGCATGGCGTTGACCAGGATCGAGCCTTCCATTTCGTTACTTTCAGCGAAGTGACAACAAAGGAACAAAATATGAAATAAAAATCAATGCCAAAATATAGCGCACCGGGAAAAACCTGAAGTATTTGACCCGGGAACGATGTTTCTTGACCCCGATCATACCATGCATTAGAATATTCGTGGTTTTCTCCAAACAGGACCCGAGCATTCTTCGAATACGGAGTTCCACCACCACGGTCCGGCACAATTCACTTTCAAACAAGGAGAAGTAGAATGGCGGATAAAGGAAAAAAAGACAAAGGCAAAAAAGAGCAACAAAAAAAGGCCCTGCTTAATCCAAAGGAAAAACGAAAATTGAAAAAAGAAAAGAAAAAATAAATACCCGGTGTTGTTGGCGCCGATTGTTAGCAAGTGTCCGTCCACGAATGAGAAAATTTATTCGAGTTCAAGGAAGGTGATAATTGTAACCACGGGAATACAGGGTAGTATTTCAAGGATTACAATTTGAGTCTGACGCTGAAATCGGGCAAATTGGCCATTTGTGGATGGGCACTGGCGGAGCTTTACCTCGAACCGACAAGCTGAGGAAAGTCGGAGACCTGCGGTTCTCAATAGGAGTTCTTACCAAATGTCTGTGAAATATTTATTTTTTGCTGTGTTTGCTGTAGTTGTAATATTCTTTTTGATAGATATAAAAAAGAACCTGAGTTCAGCTAAGAAAAAGAAAAAAGAAGAGAGTGAAATAGAATGACATGGTTCCTTGACCCTGATCATACATAAAGCTGTTCGGGGGTTTTTTTGAAAAAACATAGGGATTAAATTCCTGAGTTGTCTTTACAAAAGAGCATCAATTTTCGAGCAGATCCCATGAGCAATAAAATCAAAACCTACACACTTTCCGCCGAAAAAAAGGGGATCTGCCTGCAACGAATCTCCGGTTTCCTTGAAGAGGACCCGAGCATTCTTTTTGCCTATGCCCGGTTCGTTTTTGGGATCTGGATATCGCTGTTTTTCTGATGCCCGACAATCTGCCCCATCGCCCCCATTCTCACTCACCACACCAAAGAGGCTTTTTCCGGTGATGCTCAACCCTGATCGAATACGAACAAGAGATCTTTTCAAATCATTATCATTACAGGCGCTTACATAATGCACATTGCCCGTCTTCCAAGGTGCGAAACACTGAAGTGCATATAACCTTTACCATTAGAATAAATCAAATCAGGGTAATCTCTGCCCGACCTATGCATAAAAAGGAGAGAAAGAGTTATGAAAAAAATTCCTAAATTTAAAACAGAATCAGAAGAAAGGGCTTTTTGGGAAGAAAATGACTCAAGTGGCTATCTTGACTGGGGTAAAGCAGAGCAAGCTGTCTTCCCGAGCCTGAAACCAACGACTAGGGCAATCTCTTTAAGGCTACCAGAATCTATGTTGGCACAAATCAAAGTAGAAGCAAATAAAAGAGATGTTCCTTATCAATCGCTGATGAAAATGTGGCTAAGTGAACATTTGCCACATACCGTATAATTCACATCTATCAGCTACACAACGGACAGAAGCAGGACATCCACAAATCAATAAATCACTTGTGAGAAAATTGGTTTATTTATTGTTCTGCCATCAACGATCAAAACGGCGGAAATCGCCGAATCGTTTCAAGGGACAGGCTACCCCTGTGGCTTTTCAAAGTTCAGCTTTTCAAATCAACCATATACATAAGGAGACAACAATGACAAATCATAAAGAAATACCATTTTCTGGAACCGTCACCGCCAGAAACTGCCCCACCTGCGGACACCACGAAATCGGCCTGGTTTCTGAAAATGGTGTTTTTCGCCCCCTCAGAACGGGAACCCGAGTTGTCATAATGGATGAGACCGAACCTGCGCAGATGCCGACACAAGGCGGGGAAGCGCATGCAACATGCAAAACCCGAGAGGAACCTTCGAACACCCTCGAAGGAAGTTACTGGGTTCCTGAACCGCTCAAAGGGGACCGACGGTTGCGGTTCAAATACGGCGTGGCCATTCCAAAAGAAGTCGAGTCGCTTCCCGTTACTGAACATATCTATGAATCTGCGTATATGAAGAAATTGAGTTATTTACTGGAAAATGAAGTGAACATTCCCATCGCCGTCATTCTCGACCGCTTTTTCGTGGCCCCGCACCTGGCTTCCGGTGAAAGTGGGGACATCGCCAACAACATGTGGGGAGAATTGGAAGAAATTCGCCGGCCCGTAGAACAGGTAACGCAATGGCTTAAGGAGCCGGATGAAAAAACGTTGCAGTTGCTGCTTCAGCCCGGTGCCGTAGAAAACCTGGAAAATCAGCCTGTCAGCGAAGAAACAGCCCTGGAGGAACTTAGGGCACTGACTCTGGAAGACTTTCTGGAGCTACTATAGGAACCTCTTTCCAATAAAAAAGCCCACCGGATCAACAGACCCGATGGGCTACGAAATAACATTCTTAAATTTTTACAGATACTTCTTAACTTCTTCGGTCAATGCCGGAACCACATCAAAAAGGTCTCCCACAACACCGTAGTCGGCCTTCTGGAAGATGGGGGCATCCTCATCTTTATTGATGGCAACAATCACCTTTGAAGTGCTCATGCCGGCCAGATGCTGAATTGCACCGGATATGCCGCAGGCCACATACAGGTTGGGGGAAACCACTTTTCCGGTTTGTCCCACCTGATCCGAATGGGGTCGCCAACCCGCGTCAACGGCTGAACGGGAGGCACCCACGCTGGCCCCGATCAAATCCGCCAGATCTTCCAGGATATTATAGTTTTCAGGGCCTTTCATGCCGCGACCGCCGGAAACGATTTTGTCCGCTTCCGTCAGATCCACTTTGCCGCCTTCATCTTTCATAACATCCAGAACCTTGGTTTTTAAATCCCCGTCATCCAAAGTGAATTCCGCATCCACCACCTCGGCGGATTTGGATTCATCAGGTTCATTGAGTTCCATGACCTTGGGACGTGCCGCCGCCATCTGCGGAAAGCTGTTCTCGAAGGTGACTTTTGCATAGGCCTTTCCGGCATAAATGGGCCTGGTTGCTATGAGGTTTCCATCTTCAACGGCAAAAGCGGTGCAGTCCTGGGCCATTCCCACATCAAGGCGCGCCGCCAGTCTCGAAGAGAGGTCCTTTCCTTCCACGGAAGCGCCCACGAGCAATACAGCGGGGTCACCATCTTTAACCAGTCCCGAAATAACCGATACATAAGCATCAGTAGTATAGGGCTCCAGTTTCGGATCATCACAGACCAGTACCCTGTCCGCACCATATTGACCCAACTCAGCAGCCTTGTCCTTAATATTTGAACCCAGCAGTATCACGGTCATCTCTTGACCGAGGGC
>JAGHDR010000282.1 GCA_021159825.1 Deltaproteobacteria bacterium
ATTACATCGGCCATTTCCGTGCCCGCTTATGCCGGCATTCCCCTGACGCACCGGGATCACACCGCCACGGTGGCCTTTGTCACCGGCCATGAAGATCCCCTGAAGGAAGGAAACAACATCCAGTGGGACAAATTGTCCACGGGGGTGGGGACCATTGTGTTTCTCATGGGCGTGGGCAACTTGAAAAAAATCGCCGAAAATCTGATGCGCTACGGTCGGTCACCAAAGACACCCGTAGCGGTTATCCGCAGGGGCACGGTAGCCGAACAGGAAACCATTACGGGCAACCTGAAAAACATTGCAGAACGGGTGAACACCGCGGGATTGCGCCCACCGGCCATCATTGTCGTAGGGGACGTGGTGGGGTTGCGGGATGAATTGAACTGGTTTGAAACCAAACCGCTCTTCGGCAAACGGATTGTGGTCACCAGAGCCCGGGAACAGGCCAGTGGGTTCCTTCAGAAACTCTCTTCTCTGGGTGCGGAGTGCATTCAGTTTCCCACCATCGAAATCATTCCCCCCGACAGCTGGAAGCCTCTGGACACAGCCATTTTAAACCTGGAATCCTACCAATGGCTATTGTTCACCTCGGTCAACGGGGTAAAATATTTCCTTCAAAGACTTCATTTCTCGGGAAGAGATGTTCGCGATCTCAAAGGAATAAAGGTCGGCGCCATCGGACCCAAGACCGCGAACCAGTGGCGTCAACTGGGAATTATCCCGGACCTGATCCCTGATGAATATCGGGCCGAAGCGGTGGTGGAAGCCTTCAAAAAATGGGATACCCAAGGGGTTCGCATCCTGGTCCCCAGAGCCGCAAAGGCCAGAGAGATTCTGCCCGAACAATTGCGGAAGATGGGCGCCAGGGTAGACGTGGTGGATGCCTACAGAACCATCAGTCCTAAAGGCGATACACAAGGAATCCAGGGAATGCTGGAAAAGGGAACCATCGACATGGTCACCTTCACCAGTTCCTCCACAGTCACCAATTTTGTCGAGATGTTTGATTCCCGGGAGGGGTTGGCCGATAAGTGGATGGAACGAGTTTCCGTGGCCTGCATCGGGCCCATCACAGCGGACACGGCCCGGGAACAGGGGTTTTCCGTGGACTTGATGCCCGCGGATTATACCATTGAGGCCCTTACCTCAGCCATCACGGATTTCTTTGCAGCCTGATCGCCGATTGATCTGTTTTATAACCCCTGATGGAAATCAATGACATATTTAAGCGTTTTCCCTCTAAGGATATCCGGCATCAGATCTGCGACCCTCTCGGGGGGAATGATTTCCTCGATCAATGTCTCAAACAAACCGACCTTTTTCCCAATCAAGATAAGGCCGTCCCTCATATTTTTTCCGGTTAATCCATATGCCCCTGAAAGCGCCATCTCTTTATAATGCATGAGGTTAAGGAGGTTAGTCTCAAGGGTCTTATTTTTCGTCAGCCCCCCGAAAAAGGAAAGTCGCCCGCCTTTAGCCAGTTTTGATATGCACATACTGAAAGCCACGGGATCGGCACACGCGTTCAGTGCCATATCAAACTCGCTTTCGGTGGTTTCCTTCTGAAGTCTGATGTTTTCAGCCCTCTGAAATGCAGCTGACCGAAAAATCTTTTTTTCATCCTTTTCGATCACAAGAGGAACAACCCCCATCTCCCGACATGCCAGAGCCGCGATCAAGCCCACGCTCCCCCCACCATATATAATGATCCGCTCCCTCTTTCGGGGATGAAGGCGTTCCAAGGCGTTGAGTACGCACCCGGTTGGTTCCGCCAGCGTTGCCACATGGGAGGGAATATCAGGATCAACCGGAATCAGGGCTTCCTCTGGCGCAATGACATGGTCTTGGAAACCGCCGTCATGCTGAAAGCCCATAATTTTCATCTGCTCACAAAGGTTCTCCCGCCCACTCAGGCAATAGGCACACCGACCACAGATTCTTCCGGGCCATATGGCGAATCTTATGCCATTCTCATCCGAAGCGATGAGTTCGTGCCCCAAAACCCTCGGCAGAACCAGATCTCTGTGACCCTCATTCCACATCTTGGCGTCTGTCCGGCAGATGGCGCAGTATTGTACATCCAGAAGTCGAAACCCCTCTTGGGGATCAACCTTTCCCGCCTCCTTCATTTCCAATTTTTTCAATCCGGTTAGCAGCAGTCTCATTTTCTTAATTACTCCCCACCTTTGTAAGAGCCCACAGTCTTCTGGCGCCCATTTCCGGATCTCTGTTCTGGATTTTCACCCAATTTTCAAGCGTACTAAAAGCCGATCCCTGTTTCAGGACCGAACATGCCTTATTGACACCTTCTTTGATGGAAGGGACACTTCCTGCCAGATAAAATATCAGCCCGGCATTCAGGGCAGCCGCCTCAAAACGTGCCCCGTTTTTCTCACCCCGCAGCAATGCTACAAAATCTCTGGCTTCCCGGTCCATATCCGGAACGGGTGCAAGGTCGGATGGATTGCAGGTACTGAGGCCATAATCCTCCGGGCGGAAATCATATTCCGTTATCTCACCATCCTGCTTCAGCTCTGCGCAATAGGTCCTGCCGCAGACAGATGCTTCATCCATGCCCTTTTCGGAATTGTCGATGCTGCCATAAAGGACCAGCGCCCTCTCATATCCAATGGCTTTCATAACCCTGACGACCGGTATGATCATTTCCTTTGAATAAACACCCCTGACCCCTATTCTCGGCATGGCAGGGTTTGCGAGAGAAGCGGAGATGTTAAGAGTTGAGCCAAAATAGATATTGGAAAGGATCCTTCCAAGTGCCTGGGGATGGATCTCGGAGCTCATACCGTTAAACAGCCCAATTCCAGTCTGGTTAATACTCTCGGCAACCACATCCGCACTGCACTCCACGTCAACACCCAGGGTCTCAGCCATGTCTACGGTCCCGCATACGGAAGTTATTGCCCGAGCCCCATGCCTGGCCATTCGAATACCGCCTGAAGCCGCAATGATGGATGCTGCCGTACTGATGTTAAACGTCTTGAAGGTATCCATGCCTGTGCCGCAGTTTTCAACAATGGGCCTGGGATCATCTAAAACGACTTTTACGGTGTCAAGCTCGTAAATAGCCTCCCAGCTTCCCGCCACCTCCTCTTCTGTTTCACCTTTAGCGGTCATAGCCGCCAGAAATGCTCCCTGCTGCATGTCCGTTGTTTCATTCTTCAGGATCGTATAAAAGGCGCCTTTCGCTTCCTCCCTGGACAGATCTTCCTTTTGTACCAGACGTGTTATCAAACCGCCAAATTCCCTGTTCACTGCTGTTTGCATGACTCCTCCTTTCCCTGGGTTCAGTATCATTCTGAACAAAGGGTCATCAAGACCATGGGAAATAATGATCTGCCCGAGAAAAGGAAACAAGGATATGCAATCGATTTCAGGAAAGAAACAGATACCAGGAAGAAATATCTTGGGGGGAAAAGCTTGCTGTTTGACTTGCCCGGATGCATACACTTATATCCCTTTGATCATTATCAATGGTTTCAATGACCACAAAAGATATGGATAGCATCCAGCTGGGTTATCCGGAATATTGTTAACAACAGGCAGGCTTTCTGGCTTAAGGATCAATCTACTGACCGCACCTTCCCGGTCTCCCAGTGGCATATTGCGGCTTTCGTCCCCTTACACAGCAATGGCTGGTTCGCGATGGATTCTAACCATCTTTCCTTTTAACATCACATAATCAATTCTATCTGCTCATGCGAAACACCTGTGTTGCGGAAATAAATATATACTGACAGAAAAAAAGTCAATTTTAATTTTAATTTTTTGTCTTCCTGCCATCTCTCTACATTTTCAATTGTAGGGGGACATAGGGACGTTGTTTCTTTGTTGACAAGCAGGCGAGAAAGCAATATTTAGAACCTATGCCACGTCAAGCCCGCATTGATGCGCCCGGCGCACTGCACCACATCCTCATCCGGCAACATAAGGGACGTCCATAAGTCCCTCTTTTCGCTCTTTTCACATGCGGCCTCCCCATCGACACTGATGTAAAGAATCTGCAAGATCATGGACTGACGATAGTATGAAAACCATTTCAGGATACTCGATTCAAA